>JAWOHP010000180.1:0-9540 GCA_046485065.1 Desulfobacterales bacterium
ATGAACTGCAGGAAGGTTTCAGATAAAACGGGCGTGCCTCTCATTGCCGACGGAGGAATAAAGTTTTCGGGGGATCTCACTAAGGCGATCGGTTCGGGAGCTCATGTAGTAATGATAGGCGGGTTGTTCGCCGGAACAGACGAGAGTCCCGGCGAGTCGATTTTTTTTCAGGGTCGCAGCTACAAGGTATACAGGGGCATGGGCTCAATTGAGGCAATGAAGGCAGGGAGCAGGGACAGGTATTACCAGGGAGATCAGACCGAAGAAGATAAGCTGGTTCCCGAAGGAATTGTGGGCCGCGTTCCGTACAAGGGAACACTCTCATCGAATATCCTGCAGCTTGTCGGAGGGCTGAAAGCCGGAATGGGATACGTCGGCTGCCGGACTATAAAAGAGTTGAGGGAAAAGGCGAGGTTCGTCAGGATAACCGCTGCCGGCTTGCGTGAAAGCCACGTTCATGATGTTATAATCACCAAGGAAGCTCCCAACTACAGGCTCGATTGAGCGGAAACGAACAGTGAATAGTGAATGGTGAATAGTGAATAGGCAAGAGGCCGGGTCGGGTTATGGGCTGATGCGTTCCGTCGGGATTTTTTTCATATCTCCGGCAACGGCAGAAAATCCGCATCCATTGGACCAGAACAGCCCCAAAGGATAAATACTCACGAAGCCATGTTTCCTGTCTGCCTGTCAGGTCTTTGTCGATCATCCGGGGGCGTCCTCGAAGCCTATAGAAAGTTTTCCGGCGGCACGCATCAGCCCATACCCCGACCCGGCGTTTAACGGAGTACTATGCAAATGTCTCAGGTCATATAAATATGTCAGATATATTTCCGCCCTTTGTCCATCTTCACGTACATACCCAGTACAGTCTCCTTGACGGAGCCATAAGAATCAACCATCTTCTTGACCGTGTGCGCGATTTCAGAATGGATTCCGTAGCCATAACCGACCATGGAAGCATGTTCGGAGCCCTTGAGTTTTATCTTAAGGCTATTGAGGCGGATATCAAGCCTATAATCGGATGTGAGTGTTATCTCGCACCGCGAAAACTTACCGACAAGACGCCCCAGGATAACAGGGGGCTTTCCCATCTTGTTCTTCTGGCCGAAAACAATGAAGGTTACGCGAACCTGTGCAAGCTTGTTTCAATAGCTCACTTGAAAGGTTTTTACTATAAGCCCCGCATAGACAAGGAGGTTATTTCCAGATACAGCAAGGGAATTATCGCCCTTTCGGCATGCCTTCACGGTGAAATACCAACATTGATAGGTGAAGGAAAATCTGTGGAAGCGGATGAAGCGGCACGCCGTTATATTGATCTTTTCGGAGAAGATAATTTCTTTCTCGAACTGCAGAATAACGGATTGGCTGCCCAGAAAAAGATAAACGAAGCGCTTATCGATATGAGCAGAAGGCTTTCGATTCCACTAGTCGCATCAAACGACTGCCATTATCTTGAAAAGGAGGATGCCCGCGCCCACGAGCTTCTCCTGTGTATCCAGACGGGAAAAACCATAAAAGATCCTTCCCACTTTAAATTCGAAACTGACCAGCTCTATTTCAAATCGGGTGAAGAGATGGCCTCTTATTTTGCCTCGACACCCGACGCAGTTGAAAATACTGTGAATATAGCGAGAAGATGCAACCTTGAAATGGATTTTCATTCCTATCATTTCCCCAGGTTTAATACTTCGCCGGGGCAGACTGAAGAGGAGCTTCTCGGCATCAGGGTAAAAGAGGGATTTGAAAAGACTCTTATCAAAATAAAAACGAAAAATCCGGCTGTGGATGAAAAAATATACCGGGAGCGTCTTGAACATGAAATGAATGTTCTGACATCGATGGGTTTTTCGGGCTATTTTCTCATTGTCGCCGACTTCATTCAATATGCAAAGGAAAACAATATTCCTGTCGGTCCCGGAAGAGGCTCTGCCGCGGGAAGCCTTGTGGCATATTCCCTTGGAATTACCGACCTTGACCCGATTGAACACGGGCTCATCTTTGAACGCTTTCTGAACCCCGCCAGAAAGAGCATGCCTGATATAGATGTCGATTTCTGCATAAACGGCCGTGAGAAAGTTTTAAAATATGTCGTGGATAAATATGGTGAAGACAGGGTCGCGCAGATTACAACCTTCGGTTCAATGAAACCAAGGGCAGTTATAAGGGATGTCGGCCGCGCTCTTGACATACCCCTGCGTGAAGTCGATGAAATAGCCAAGCTGGTTCCTGAAGTGGTGAAGATAAGTCTGGATGATGCCTTAAAACAGGAGCCGAGAATCGAGGAGCTGGCTGAAAACAGGCCTGATATTGCCGAGCTGATAAGCATCTGCCGGACGCTTGAAGGACTTCCCCGCCACGCTTCGACACACGCGGCAGGCGTTGTAATCGCGGACAAGCCCCTTGAAGAGTATCTCCCTCTGTACAGAGGCAAAAACGGTGAGTTTGTAACACAGTTCGATATGAAAAGGGTTGAAAAGATCGGTCTTGTTAAATTTGATTTCCTGGGGCTTCGCAATCTAACGGTTATAGAAAAGGCGCTTTCCATCATTTCGGGACTTGGTCAAACTCCTCCCGATATAGAGAACCTGAGACTTGATGATGAACAGACGTACCGGCTTCTTTCGGCTGGAGATACTACGGGGGTATTCCAGCTTGAAAGCAAGGGGATGAAGGATCTGCTCAAAAGGGTTATGCCCGAGAACTTTGAAGACATTACGGCTCTTGTTGCCCTGTACAGGCCCGGTCCCATTGAGAGCGGGATGATAGATGATTATGTGGAGAGAAAACACGGCAGAAAATCAGTGGAATATTCCGTCCCCCAGCTCGAGCCTATCCTGAAAGAGACATACGGAGTTATCGTATACCAGGAACAGGTAATGAAGATTGCAAGCGTGCTTGCCGGATATTCCATGGCTGAAGCAGACGATCTCCGCAAGGCAATGGGCAAGAAGATTCCCGAAATTATGGCTTCACACAGAGAGCGGTTCGTAAAGGGGGCGACGACAAACGGCGTTTTGCAGGAAGAGTCCGACAGGCTTTTTTCCCTGATAGACAAATTCGGAGGCTATGGATTCAACAAGTCGCACAGCGCGGCATATGCCCTTATCGCTTACCGGACGGCATATCTGAAGGCGCACTATCCTGTCGAGTTCATGGCGTCGCTTCTTACAAGTGAAATGAACTCAACCGACAGCGTGGTCAAGTACATTGCCGAATGCGGCAGCCAGGGTATTCAGATTCTTCCTCCGGATATAAATGAAAGCGAGAGGGAATTTTCCGTAAGCGGCCAGAAGATAAGATTCGGTCTCGTGGCGGTAAAAAATGTCGGGGAGGGCGCCATCGAGGCGGTAATAGAAGCAAGAAAAGAAAAAAAATTCTCTTCCATTTTTGACTTTTGCGAGCGGGTGGATTTAAAAAAAGTTAACAAACGGGTTATAGAGAGCCTCATAAAGTGCGGAGCCTTCGACTCCACGGGAGATTACCGTTCAAGGATGACGGCTGTTCTGGATGATGCCGTTGAATACGGACAGAGGGTTCAGAGGGAAAAAAACAGCCCTCAGATCGGTCTCTTCGGCGCTCCTAAAGAAAACGAAATTCATCCCGATATCCCGCTTATGCCTGAAATTGACGAGTGGGATGAAAAAGAGCTCCTTGCCTTCGAAAAGGAGTATCTCGGTTTTTATATCACCGGGCACCCGCTCAGCAAATATGAAGAACTGCTTGCGAGATATACGAACACCGATTCCCTTTCCATTAAAGATATGAAAGACGGTGAAATAGCAAGATTCGGCGGAATCATCGTAAGCTCGAGAATTATCAGAACAAGGAAAGGGGATTCCATGGCATATGTCGTTACGGAAGACATGAACGGCACCATTGAAACAACCGTTTTCCCTTCCGTTTACGCTTCGGTGAACAGTCTTCTTGCCGGTGAAAATCCCGTTATTGTCCAGGGGAAGGTACAGAAGGATGAAAAATCACTCAAAGTCCTTGCCGATACTATTGTTCCTTTTGAAAAAGCCGAGGAGACATGGACGGACGAAGTCCATTTCAATATCGACATAAGGAAGTCCGACAGGGATTCCCTGATAAAGCTTAAAAGTATTTTTATGAAATACCCCGGTTCGAGCCCCGGTTTCATTCATTTAAAAGATCCGGGAAAAACGGATGTGATAGTAGCCCTTCCCGATGCAATCAGGATAAAGGCAGGCTCTTTGCTGAGAAGGGAAGTAAAGGAACTTCTGGGTTATGGCGCGGTTGAAACTGTCTGCATGCCGGCCGGGCGCTCCTATCAGGCAAACAACAACCATAAAAGAAAGAACGGGAAGGGATACACGGAACATGTCAAAAGCAAAGCATAATGTCTATCCTGTCCTTCTTGCGGGAGGAACCGGCACCCGCCTATGGCCGGTTTCAAGAGAGCTGTATCCCAAGCAGCTTGTAAAATTTATCGGAGATCATTCCCTTGTCCAGAGCACCATAAAGAGGCTCGAGCCTCTTCTTGATGTAAGCAGGGTCAGGATAGTATGTGCGAGAGAGCATTTTCACGAAACGGCAAGGCATATGAATGGAATCGGTATTCAGCCGGACAGCAAGATCATATGCGAGCCGTGCGGGCGAAACACCGCCCCGGCCGTTCTGCTTGCCGTCCTCGATGTTCTTAAAAAAGAGGAGGATGCCGTTCTCTGCGTCTTCCCGGCAGACCATGTAATCAGGAATATCCCTCTTTTTCACGATAAGCTAAAATCCGCCATAAAACTGGCTGAAGAAAAATATATCGTAACATTTGGTATAAAGCCCCATTATCCGGAAACCGGATACGGCTACATAGAAGGAGGCCGGGATGTATCCTCCGGAGCCTGCATGATAAAAAGATTCGTTGAAAAGCCGGACAAAAAAAGCGCCAAACGTTATCTTGAAGCAGGCAATTTTTACTGGAACAGCGGCATGTTTGCCTTCAGGGCCGCAGTCATGCTTGAAGAGTTCAGAAATTTCCAGCCGGCTCTTCTTGACATGATGATGGAGATTAGTGCAAAAAAGAGCCTTCTTACGAAAAAAAGGTATGAGAAGCTGGATAACATATCGATAGATGTAGCCATAATGGAGAATACGAAAAAAGGGGTGGTGCTGCCTTCCGATTTCGGATGGAGTGATATCGGATCATGGAAATCGCTTTATGACTTTCTTCCCAGGGACAAAAATAATAATGTTATAGACGGAGACGTTGTGGCGGAAAATACCACGAACTGCTTCATAATGGGACGCCAGAGGCTTATAGCCGTAAACCGGCTTGACAA
This sequence comes from Desulfobacterales bacterium, assembly GCA_046485065.1. Classification (GTDB taxonomy): domain Bacteria; phylum Desulfobacterota; class Desulfobacteria; order Desulfobacterales; family RPRI01; genus RPRI01. Next base: position 5,304 of record JAWOHP010000180.1, read on the forward strand.
CATGGTTGTTGTTGACACTCCCGATTCTGTTTTTGTGTCGGACATCGAAAACAGCAGAGATGTCAAAAACATTGTCGCAAGGCTCAAGCAGAGTAAACGGAAGGAATACCAGCAGCACAGGACGATTCATTATCCGTGGGGAAGCATTACCCTGCTTGAGCAAAAAAATGATTTTAAGGTCACGAGCTTTCTCATATATCCAGGTTCATTGTACAGGATGAAAAATTCATCCTCCTTTATCAGGCAGCTTGTTGCTGTGAGCGGGAATGTAAAGGCGGACTCGGGCAGGGGATTAAGGGCGCTTGGGAGAGGGAAGGCGGTTTTAATTTCCCGGAAGGGATTTACTCCCATTTTGAATTCCGGAGATGATCCTGCCGAAGTTATATGCGTGGAGACAAGGAAGTGATCAGTGGACAGTTATCAGGGGTCAGGGATCAGGGGTATTCACTTGACCCCCCGAATCCTCGAATCCTTGACTCCTTTATTTTATTCGATGTTCGATATTCGAAGTGCGATGTACAAACAGTGATAAGAAACAAGGAGTAGTTGAAAATGAAAGTCCCCCTTCTTGATTTAAAAGGTCAGTATAAAACGATAAAAGATGAAATTCTCGATGTTACAGGCGAAATATTTGAGAGCCAGTATTTCATACTCGGGCCGCATGTAAAAAAACTGGAGCAGGAGATAACCGCTTACTGTTCCGTGAAGCATGCCCTTGGCGTGTCGTCCGGAACTGACGCGCTTATTATTTCACTCATGGCGGCGGGAATAGGACAAGGAGACAGCGTCATAACTTCTCCATATACTTTTTTTGCGACAGCCGGATCAATCGCCCGTGTCGGAGCAAAACCGGTGTTTGTTGACATAGATCCGGATACTTACAATATTTCTCCTGAAAAGATATCGGAAGCCGTATGTTCCATGAATGCCTCTGAGCGCTCTGTCCTGAAAGCAATAATTCCGGTTCATCTCTATGGGCAGTGCGCCGATATGGATCCTGTTCTTGAGATTTCGAAAAAGTTTAATCTCCTGATTATTGAGGACGCCGCCCAGGCAATAGGCTCCGAATATAAAGGGAGACGTGCCGGTTCCTTGGGTCATTTCGGCTGTTTTTCTTTTTTCCCTTCAAAAAATCTCGGGGCATTCGGAGATGGCGGAATTGTGACTACCAACGCGGAAACCTTCTATGAAAAACTTGATATTCTGAGGGTTCACGGTTCTCATCCCAAATATTATCACAGGTATATCGGCGGAAACTTCAGGCTTGATGCTCTCCAGGCCGCGATTGTTTCAGTAAAGCTGAAATATCTTGACGGATGGACAAGTGCGAGACAGAAGAACGCTGAAAGATACAGGAAGCTTTTTGAAGGAGCCGGTCTTTTGGAAAAGATCAGGCTTCCAGCCGAAAGAGAGAGCCGCCACATATACAACCAGTTTGTAATACAGGTTTCGGATAAAAGGGACGAACTCAGAAAGCATATGACCGAAGCCGGTATAGGCACAGAGATTTATTACCCTGTTCCTCTTCATCTCCAGGAATGTTTTTCGTATCTGGGTTACAAAAAAGGGGATATGCCGGTTTCCGAACATGCCGCCGCAAGCACGATAGCTCTTCCAATATACCCGGAACTTACTGTTGATATGCAGAGTTATGTGGTGGAGCAGATAAAAAATTTTTTCTAAGTCCTGACGGTAAGGTCTCTGATAACTAAAACAGTTAGAAACATTTTTTAGACAGGATTTACAGAATTGACATGATTGTTGCCTTCCGGCCGGAAGCCGGACAGGCAATAGGCAATCGCCTGCGGCGGATAAAATAATTGTTTGCTCTTCCCATGCTCCGCATAGCGGACTGAAAAATTATCCTGTTCATCCTGTATATCCTGTCAAAATAGTTTTTTAACAGAGTCTTTAGACAGTGGGCAATGTGGTCATAATTTGGGTGCAATCAAGCGCTTGACAAAAACGAAAATGGTATGATAATGAGTAATACCAGAGGTGACAAAAAATGAGCACGGCAAAAGTGGCCATAACGTTAGATGAAAATCTGCTCAAGCGATTGGATCGACTGGTAAAAAACCGATTATTCGAAAACCGAAGCCGGGCAATTCAGGAAGCGGTGAGCGAAAAACTGGCACGGTTGGAACGAGGCCGGCTGGCAAGGGAGTGCGCAAAACTGGACAGACATTTTGAGCAAACCATGGCCGAGGAAGGCTTGTCGGTTGAGGCGGGAGAATGGCCCGAATACTGAGAGGCGATATTATTTGGGCTGATCTAAACCCTGTCAGAGGCAGGGAACAAGCCGGCCAACGTCCGGTGTTGGTGATAAGTCAGGATGTGTTCAATGAGCGGTCCGGTACAGTGATAGCAGTTGCCTTGACTAGCCAGCCACAACAGGCTGGTTTTCCTTTGACTTTTGAATTGTCGGATCCGCAACTTCCAAAGAAGTCATGGGTTAAAATAAGCCAAATCAGAACACTTTCCATTGAACGGCTGGGACAGAAAATTGGGTCGGTATCGGCTGAAGAATTGATCCAAATAGTTGAAGGTTTAAATGAGATAATCGGCGCATAACGAGTCTGAACCAGCTAATATGCCTGCGTTTCCTCCTCCGCGAAGCGGTTCCGCATATCATCCTGTTGATCCTGTGAATCCTGTCAAATAATCTTTTGATTTATCTATGTTTTTTGCACTGGTCACTGATCACTGGTCACTGATCACTGATAACTGATCCCTGATTCCTGACAACTGATAATATCCTGTCAGATAAGCTTTTAAATAAAAAGGATATTTTTAGACAGGATCAACAGGATTGACAGGATTTTTGCCTGCCCGCCGAAAGCGTGACAGGCAATAAGCAATCGCCAGTGGCGAGTAAAATAATTGTTTGATCTTCCCATGCTCCGCGAAGCGGACTGATAAATCATCCTGTTTATCCTGTAAGTTCTGTCGGACAACCTCTTGATTTATCAGGGTTTCTGTTCCATGACAACTATTCACTATTCACTATTCACAGGTTTCTGTCCCCTGACAATGTTTTTTCGCATATTGTACCAAGGTACAATGGACAAAGGTAAATAAATATATAATATAAAACCAGACAAAAGACTTAAAAGTCCAATTCATAAACACAAATATAAGGAGAATTAACCATGGCAACGACAGCAAACACAGCAGGAGGAGGAAACCAGGTTGTCGGGAAGGTTTTCATACTTTACGGAACTGTGAAAGCCGTCTCTCCCGATGGAACGGTGCGCATTCTGGCGCCCAACAGCCCCATTTATGCCAATGAGCAAATCATAACCGGAGCAGACGGGAGCATTTCAATCCAGTTTGACGGGCCTCCCGTTACACAGCTTGATCTCGGGAGAATGACCGAGATCGTTATTGATGAAGACGTTTACGCAGGAGTTGCGCCCGAAGTTGTTACCGAGGCAGCAGCAGATGCGGAGAAGATCCAGGAAGCCCTTCTTGCAGGAGATGAAGAGATTGATCTTGAGGCAACTGCCGCCGGAGGTACTGCAGATGGCGGTGGAGGCCATCCCACTGTCGTCTTTGACCTGGACGGCAATGAAGTTACCCCCGGAAGCGGCGCCGAAACGGAAGGTATCATAACGAGCAGCGTAGATCCACTTTCCGGTGTTGTCCCGGAGGGTACGGCTCCCCCAACACCCGAGCTGACGCCCGAGCCTGAGCCTGAACCGGTCATCCCACCGCCTGAACCATTTTTTGCGGCAGTGACTGCAGCGCCAACAGTAGAGATACTGGAGATACCAGATGGACCTGACCCTGACCCTGAACCTGAGCCTGAACCAGTGATAGGGAAAGTGACGCTATCGGCGGAGGTGGTGCCGACTTATGATCCCCCTGAAGGAGATACGGGCATTTCTCATGTCCTCTATATTGTGGATACGGGAGACGGAACAATCGGCGTCAAGATCAATGGATGGGATGGTAATGGTGAATATACTTTTGCCTCTCCGGCAGGATTCATCCCCTACATCGAGGCTGAATATGGTGGTGACGTAACCGCTTATTACATCAAACAGGCAACATCTTTCTATGATCAGGATGGTAATGAGATTTACCCCATTTACAACGAATCTATCGGAAAATTTGAATTTTTCTATGGTGATGGGTCCTCTTGGCAGGATGATGATGGAAATACATATGATGCACAATGGCTAGAAGAGAATGCAGCACTATTGGGCAATGGGACATACAAAATTTCTGGTGC
>JAWOHP010000031.1:0-3050 GCA_046485065.1 Desulfobacterales bacterium
CCTATTCGGAAATCGGCAATTTTGGGCAAGCTCAAGGAAATCAAGGGATTGCGCGGAGGCATACATAATGTATGCCGCACAAGAAATCCCGCAGATTGACACAGAGATCGCACAAAAGGGCCATTTCCGGATGGAAACCAATTAGGGTTGATTGAGAAGGTCTGGTCAACTGTAGAGGAAAGATCTTTGAAGGGAATGGTTATTGCATATATTTTTGAATCAGCTCCAAATTATTTGGTGATCCAATAAGGATTCAAGGATTCAAGGGTTCAAGGATTCGAGTGAAAAAACTGCCTGAGTCAGAAAAGGTCAAAGTGTCAGGAAGTTACAAGCGAAAGCGAATAAATGCTTAAAAATTACAAAGAATTAAAAGTCTGGCAAAAGTCCTATCAACTATGCCTGACGATTTATAAAGCAACTAATAAATTTCTCAAAAAAACAAACACTTGAAACCTTGAATCCTCGAATCCTGGAACCCTTTCTTCCAACTAATTGGGAGAAGATCCTTATTTTTATGTGTGTTTACTTGCGTCAACAAAGTGTTCATTACGGTGGAGTGAGTCATTTGAACCAGATACATAAGATCGGAAAATTTATATTTTTCATGTTCATAGTCGCAGCTGTGATTATTATTTCTGCTGTTTACGCTTCAGCTGTTGAAAAGCCCCGGCAAGGTGAAGTTATTCTGCTCGACACCTATCAAAGGAACATGGCCAAGTTGGAGAGAAACAGCTTCGGTTTCCCTCTCTTCCTGGAGTCCTTTGAGCGAGGCGAAAGGGTGCATGTGGACGTCTACGGGATATTCGATCAATCCTTCAGCAACATTATCAATGTACTCGGGGTTCCGGCGAACTGGTGCGATATCGTATCCCTCCATCCCAATGTAAAGGCGTGCACGTACAGGGAACTGCCCGTAACATGGCAGCTGACCTTTTATATCGGTCGCAAATTCTATCAACGTCCGGAAGACACGCATCAAGTTATTTACCATTACAGGAAAGTTGATCAGCAGCAGGGGTATCTTGATATCGTTCTTAATGCTGATGAAGGCCCGTTCGGTACAAAGGATCACAGGATGAGATTTGAGGCCCTAACCCTTGAAGGGGGAAGGACTTTTGTCCACTTCAATTATGAATACAGCAACAGTATTGCGCTTCGCCTCGCAGAAAAGGTCTATTTTGCGACACTCGGTTTGGGCAAGATGGGGTTCACCGTGACCGGCACAGACATAAAAGGCAACCCCGTCTACATCGTCGGACCGCGCGGGGCAGCCGAACGCAACGCTGTTCGGTATTATTTGGCGATCCAGTCCTTCATGAATACATTGCGTTACCCCGAAAAAAGTCGTTTCAGCATCAGGATTACTGAGTGGTACGATCTTACGACCCTCTACAGGAAGCAACTCTTCGATCTGGACAAGAAGGATTACCTTGCATTCAAGACAAAGGAGCATATTAACCAGGTGACGCTCCAGCGGTCGATTGGGACGGTTCTTCGGTAGGTGCCAGAACCCTCCGACAGTCTATAACTATGATGCTGCATAGCGCCGTTATATAAGGCCCGGCATTTGCTGCTGAAAAACCTCGCTTCTGAAACTGAGATGGGAATATTTATGGTAAATGAAAAAATACAACATATGACAATCGTCAAACCTCTCTTTTTTATCTTTATGATATTATCCATCCTGAGCCTCAGTAATGGATGTGCGACCTTGCCGAATGTCTCTGAAAAGATTTATGCGGCGCCGACTACCCAGGAACCGCGCCAAATCGTTTCGGTCAAGGGATTGTTGTCTCCAAAACAAAGCAAAGCCATCATGGAACGACTGAAGCGATCGGTAGCTCCGACGGACATACTGGAACGCCACACGGCCGTTGTAGAATCGGTCACCGAAAGCCCGCTGACGAAGGGGAACAAAGTTGTTCTGCTCGCCGATGGTCAGGATACCTATGCCGCAATGTTCAAAGCGATGCAGAAGGCCAAAGACCATATCAACGTTGAAAGCTATATCATTGAAGATGATGATACAGGCCGGAAATTTGCCGATCTGTTGCTGCAAAAACAGGCGGAAGGGATCCAGGTGAATGTTATCTACGACAGCGTGGGCAGCATGAATACCCCAGCCGCTTTTTTCCAGCGTCTGCGCGACGGCGGAATTCAGGTTATCGGGTTCAATCCGATAAATCCGATTGAAGCAAGGGGGAAATGGGGACTTACACACCGGGATCACCGCAAAATATTGATAGCCGACGGAAAAGTCGCCATTATCGGGGGCATCAACATCAGCGAGGTATATTCGAGCATTCCTCTCAGACGGAAACAAACCGAAAAGGCGCAAATTCACTGGCGTGACACAGACATTCAAATTGAAGGCCCGGCCGTGGCAGAATTTCAGAAGCTCTTTTTTGACACCTGGCTGCGGCAGAAAGGACCGGAACTTTCCGAACGTAATTATTTCCCTGATCTGAAAGAAGAGGGTAATGCCCTAGTGCGAGTGATAGGCAGCAATACAGGAGAGACAAACAGGATTACTTTTATTATGTATGTATCGGCCATCGCTTTTGCAGAATATTCGATTCACATGACTAACTCTTATTTTATCCCCGATGACCAGATAGTAAAGGCCTTAAATGATGCTGCCAGGCGCGGTGTTGATGTAAAGATCATTCTCCCCGGAATCTCCGATTCTAAACTGGTATTGCACGCACAGAGGTATTATTATTCCGGCCTTTTGAAATCGGGCGTGAAGTTATATGAGCACAGCACTTCCCTGCTGCATGCAAAAACCGCGGTTATTGACAAGGTCTGGTCAACAATCGGCTCAACCAACATGGACTACCTGAGCTCATTAAGCAATGACGAGGTAAACGCGGTTATCCTGAGTCATGAGTTTGCCGTTGAAATGGAGAAGATGTTCAACCGTGACCTCGCGGATTCCAGGCAGATTCAATTGGATGAATGGGAAAAAAGACCTTTGCTCCAAACGATCAGGGAGTTGTTTATACACTTATTTTCTCAATGGATGTGAGATAACTATCCACTTATCGGGG
>JAWOHP010000143.1:0-22437 GCA_046485065.1 Desulfobacterales bacterium
GAGGTTACCTATCTTCCCGAGGGTATGGGTAACATTGCAAATCTGCTCACCGCAAAAGCGGGGGGGCTTGCCGATGTTTCTGCTGCTTTGATAAGTGCCCTGTTTGATCAGGGAGCCGATATCCATGTCGCAATGCCGGACTACAGAGAGATATTCAGCGCCCAGCTCTCCCCGATTTATGGCAAAGAACTGGACTTGATACGCAGTAAAATGCCCGATGAGAGGATTCACTTTGCGGAAGACCGGGTATTTTACTATCTCAACCATGTTTATTCCGATTACAGCTGGGAAAACCTAAAAATAGCCCTTTCATTCCAGAGAGAGGTTATAAACAATATTGTGCCTCGCGTAAAACCGGATCTTATTCATTGTAATGACTGGATGACCGGATTGATCCCTGCAATGGCGAGAAGGCTTGGCATACCCTGCTTATTTACTATTCACAATATTCATACCAAAAAAACATCGCTCTCATACATTGAAGATACGGGTATTGATGCTGCCTCCTTCTGGCAAAATCTTTTCTATGAGCGCATGGCCTACGACTACCACGGAACCCGCGAATCAAATCCCGTTGACCTGCTGACAAGCGCTGTCTTCGCCGCCCATTTTGTAAATACAGTGAGCCCGACATTTCTTACCGAGATAATAGAAGGAAAACAGGATTTTATTGAACCCCATCTTAAACAGGAATTATCCAACAAGTGGCATTCAGGCTGTGCCGTTGGAATACTCAATGCTCCTGATCCGACATTCAATCCATATTCAGACAATAGCCTTGCCAAGAGATTTAATGTAAAAAATTTCACTGAAGGAAAACTCGAAAATAAACGGGCTCTTCAGAAAAGATTGGGTTTGATACAGGATGATAACGCACCTCTTTTTTTCTGGCCGTCGCGGCTTGACGCAATTCAGAAGGGTTCCCAGCTCCTTGCTGAAATTCTATATAATGTGATTTCTTCATACTGGAGTCAGAACCTCGAGATAGTTTTTGTGGCAAACGGAGAGTTTCAGCAACATTTTAAAAACATTGTTGGCTATCATCATTTCCATAACCGCGTAGCTGTATGTAATTTCGATGAAAACTTGGCACGCCTGACATATGCTGCCTCAGACTTTATTCTTATGCCGTCACGTTTTGAACCATGCGGCCTGCCGCAGATGATTGCACCTATATATGGCTGTTTGACTGTAGCTCATGACACAGGCGGCCTGCACGACACTGTAACACATCTCGATGCTGAAAATAATACCGGTAATGGTTTCCTTTTTAAATACTACAACTCAGATGGGTTGCTATGGGCAATTGGCCAAGCAATGAATTTTTACAACAAGCCTTTTAAGACTAAAGAAAAAAACATAAAGAGGATTATGAAGCAAAGCGTAGAAAATTTCAACCATCCGGTTACCGCTAGAAAATATATCGATCTTTATGAAAAAATGCTGCAGCGTCCTCTGATAAATTTATTCGGATAGATTTTTTGACTGAAAGCAACTATGGAAAACAATGAACGATTTTATGAAAAAGATCCTTTTCTCAAATCATACAAAATAGATATAGAGCGCAGGATAAGGAATATTGTTAAAAGAGAGGCCGCTCTTACCCGGGGAATTCAAAGCCTTGCTGGTTTTGCCTCTGGCCACCACTATTTCGGACTCCATTTTTCGGAAAACAAGTGGGTTTTCCGGGAATGGGCTCTAGGTGCCGATGCAATTTTTATAATCGGAGAGGTTACCGGGTGGGAGAAAAAAAAAGAGTTTGGTTTAAAAAGAATTAACAGAGAAGGTGTCTGGGAAATTTCCCTCCCTGCCGAAAGATTCAAACATGGTGATCTTTACAGACTTCTCATACGATGGCCGGGTGGTGAAGGCAACCGCATACCTTCTTATGCCACCAGGGTGGTCCAGGACCCTCATACATTAATTTTCAATGCCCAGGTCTGGTATCCTCCCGTTACTTACAAATGGCGCTGTAACAATTTTTCACGTATAAAGGAGCCCCCCCTTATCTATGAAGCGCATATCGGTATGGCTCAAGAAGAAGCCAAAATAGGTACTTACATTGAATTTGCAGATAAAACACTGCACCGTATTATAGCCTCGGGCTATAATACAATTCAGCTTATGGCGATTCAGGAACACCCGTATTACGGATCTTTCGGTTACCAGGTCTCAAGTTTTTTTGCCCCATCCTCCCGTTTCGGAACCCCTGATGATTTGAAAGAGCTTATTGACAGGGCACATTCCGCCGGTCTTGCAGTTACCATGGACTTAATTCATTCCCATGCTGTATGCAATGAAGTGGAGGGATTAAGTCGTTTCGACGGCACTCTGCACCAGTATTTTCATAATGGGCCGCGCGGCATGCATAATGCCTGGAATTCCCGCTGTTTTGATTACGGAAAAAATCAGGTTCTACACTTTCTGCTTTCAAATTGCCGGTACTGGCTTGAAGAATATAATTTTGACGGGTTCCGTTTTGATGGTGTCACGAGCATGTTATATCTGCATCATGGACTGGAAAAAAATTTCTCCTGCTACGATGATTACTTCAATCCGGCTGTCGATGAAGACGCCCTGACCTATCTTGCTCTTGCAAATAAACTGATTCACGAGATACGTCCTGACTTATTAACAATAGCAGAAGATATAAGCGGAATGCCGGGATTGGCCGTTCCTGTTTCAGAAGGTGGATTCGGTTTCGATTACCGTTTTTCAATGGGAATACCCGATTACTGGATAAGGCTTGTCAAAGATATGTCTGATGAAGACTGGCCAACAGGCACTCTCTGGTACGAGCTTAACACCAGAAGAGAAGAGGAGAAGTCGATAAGTTATTCCGAATCACACGACCAGGCTCTTGTCGGGGATCAGACCCTTATTTTCAGGATGATAGGTTCGGATATGTACCATCACATGAGTATGCATGACAACAATTACCGTGTTGCCCGGGGAATTGCTCTGCATAAACTTATACGGTTAATAACAATGGCCACGGCGGGAAACGGCTACTTGAACTTCATTGGAAATGAATTTGGACATCCCGAATGGATAGACTTTCCCAGACCAGGCAATAACTGGTCCTACAACTACGCAAGACGCCAGTGGCACCTTGTCGATGATCCTTCCCTTAAATACCACCTTCTTGCAAAATTTGACCGTGATATGCTTTCTCTGGCAAAACAATTTTCTCTCCTGAAACATCCGGCACCCATGCTGCTATACGAAAATACAAATGATAAAATAATTGCCTTCCGAAGGGCCGGCCTGTTATTCGTATTCAATTTTCATCCAACACGTTCTTTTACCGATTATTGTTTTGATGCACCTCCCGGAACATATAAGATGATTTTTGACAGCGATGCCACAGAATATTGCGGCTATGGCCGCCTGAATCCCGACCAGCAACATTTCACCCTTTCTGACAAATCAAAAAAATCCGGAAGGCAGTTTATCTGCCTTTATCTTCCGACCCGCACAGGAATCGTATTACAATACATGGAACAGTTTGATTTGGTCGATGGGCTCTCTGTTTCTGTTCAATAAATGCTTTTGAATAACTGAAAGTATTTTAATACCCTTTCAACGTAATCCTCGGTCTCTTTTATGGGGGGAATTTTGTTATAACGATCAACAACAGAAGGACCGGCATTGTATGCGGCAAGAGCAAGATGAAGCTTTCCGTTGAAGCGTTCAAGGAGTTCCCTGAAATACTGGGTTCCCGTCAGAATGTTTTCTCTGGGATCAAAAGGATCTCTCATCCCGAATGCTTTCGCATTCTCTGGCATTATCTGCATCAATCCAAGGGCACCTGCTCTTGAGACCGCTCTTGGATTAAAATTGGACTCAACTTTTATAACGGCTTTAAGCAGGGGAAATGAAATTCCGTGCTTTTGAGATGCTTCCGTTATCATTTCATCGTACGCATTCGACGAATATCGGGAAAGAGTTAATGCAGTTTTTTTGGTAATATCTTTGATAAACAAGCTGTACCGATAAGACGAATCTGTCGGGACATTAGTAAAATGAATTACTCCGTTTTCATCGATGTACTTATAAATATCGCCTACGGCAAAAGAAGAAATACATGATACAAACAACAATAAAAGAGAAAAAACACCTGTCTGCGCGATTTTCCAGGCAGTATGTGAAAAAAAATTATCAGATATTCTTCTCAGTTCAGCTTCCAAAGCAACAACCCTTTTTGTCGTCCATTCGATTCCACAAAATTATATTAAATTATACATAACTTTTTAAACAATTCAAGAAAAAACATATAAATAAGATTTCAATTTCAATATGTTGTTATTTAAAAACCGGTTATATACAAGATAATCCTCCTTAGAGTCTGCCTTCTCTTTAATCAGGATCTCTGTGTTTTTTTATTAACCTGCGCTTTTCTTATTTCTTCTTCCCTGAAAATTTTTATGCTTCCGTATTTTCCGTCAAAGCCGGGAGTTATCTTTACTTCGTTTTTTCTCATTCGCTTTATAGCTTCTGCAAGAAGAGAATCTCCTGACTCCTTGAGTTCGTCGATGCCCATAAAATTAAGAATATAAAGTTCCGGCCCGAATTGTTCTATAAGTTTATTGTAACATACCATTGTTTTTTTTGAACCAGGATTCAATTGATAAATTTCCGAAAGAAGCTCCAGGAGTGGTATTGTTTTAAAGCATGAAGTTTTTGCTGCTTTGTTTTTTGATTTGTTTTTTGATTTGTCCGAAAGCTCTGTAATTCTGTGGAGCACACCGATTGTTATCTTCTTTCTGCATACCGGGCATATACCGCCAATTTTATCTGTCTCCGCTGGATGGAAATACAGGTCGCAATTTCTGTGTCCGTCCATGTAATACTTGCCTTCTTCCGGATAATATTCCACTGTACCGGCAAACTCTTTAGGGTCGCCCCTTTGTATTGCCGATACAATAGAATCATAACACAGCGATGTATCAAAAATGTTTGCCTCTCTGCCTATTTTCAGTGGAGAATGGGCGTCCGAGTTTGATATAAGAGTTATTCCATTCAAACCTGAAAACTTCCGGCACATTTCGGGGTTTGAAGACAACCCCGTCTCTGCTGCAAATATATGCTTGGAATAATCTCCAAAACACTCCTCTATGGAATCAAAACCGGATTTGGAGCCAAATAATGAATACCACGGCGTCCAGATATGGGCCGGAATAAATATGGCCCTGTCTGATACATCTAAAGCGATTTCAAGCAATCTAACAACATCAAATGTAAAAACCGGTCTTCCATCCGATTCGATCTTTCCCAAGTTTTTTAATCGCCTGTTTAGTTTCTCAACCAAATTTATTTCTGGTAAAAATATAAGGCTGTGAATTTTCCTGGTTATTCCCCCTTTTCTGTATATATTGCACACCTCGGAAGTTAGGATAAACCTGGTTATTCCCCTGCATGATTCCGGAATAAATTTATATGTTTTGCGGGAAATACCCTCTTTCAGTTTATACAGTCCTTTCTCTGCCTGAACGAGTTTGTTTTTTAATTCTCCAAACCAACCCGGGTGGGTAAAATCTCCTGTTCCCAGCACCGTTACCCCTTTTCTTTTTGCTGCTGTATAAAGATTTTCAACATCCGTATATTTTGATGTCGCCAATGAAAAGCGAGAATGAACATGTAAATCAGCTATAAATTTCATGTTTGCTTTAAAAATTCTTGTGTATTACAAATAAACAATATATATTTATTATAATAATATTCTTACACAACATCTGGTATTTATTCATTCAAGACAAAGGTTTGTGGTGTTACAAAATTTATGGGTTTATTATCATCTTCTGTATCGATAAACAGGTATTATGTCGAGGGTAAAATCGAAGATCCTGTTCTTGAGGTTGTTAAAAGGGGATTAATAAAACATTCTTTCAAGGAGGCCGAGGAGTCTCTTTCAAATAAAATATCTGGTTGGACTTCTTTTAATAATCATTTCAAACCAGATTTTGAAGGTTCCTCTTTTGTGCTGGGAGACTATTTTGTTTTTTCATTTAGAATTGATAGAAAGAGCATTTCTTCAAGGATTTTAAAAAAATATTTGTATTTTGAAACATTAAAAAGACTTGATGAAAGCGGGCGGAGCTACTTATCGGCAAATGAAAAAATAATAGTTAAAGAACACGTCCTGTCTATTCTTTTGCTGCGTGTGCCGGCAACTCCAAATATTTATGACGTTGTCTGGAATTATGAAAATTCAATAGTTTGTTTTTTTTCAAACAACAAATCCGCAAATGAAGAATTTGAAACTCTTTTTCAAAGATCTTTTAAAAACCATTTAATTAAAATTTTTCCTTATTCAGAAGCAGATATTTTATCCGGCTTAAGCGATGAGGAGCGTGATTCTCTTTCGCTTTTATCATTAACTAAATTTATGGAATAACAATGCTTGACGCTTCAATATCTTATTATCGTTATGCTTTTTTGGGATGTGAATTTTTAACATGGGTCTGGTTTTTAATCTCCACCTCAAATATAAATAATATTCTTAAAAAAGGGGACTCTCTTGAAATCGGAAAAAAAATAGTTCTTGAAAGAAAAGTCAATGATTCAATTGAAAAAATAACTATTAAAGGGAAAGATGCCGATCTTGAAGAAGGGATGGTTTCTCTTAAAAAGGGAGCTGTTGTTAAAGAAATAAATTTATTATTCAAATCTGGTGAAAAAGAATGGTTTTTCACTATTACCGGCGAAAATTTAAACTTATCAAATATAAAAACACCTGATATCGGATTTATTGAAACAAAGAAGGATGTCGAAGGAATAGCTATAGAAAAAATTTACCTTTTTAATGTAATTTGTTTTTTAATTGATGATTTATATAAAAATTTCATAAAAATAAGAGTCTCCGACAAATGGAAGCCTGTTGTTTCTGATATAAGAAAATGGATAAAAACATAATTGTTTGTATTTATCCTTTTTGTTTGTCTAAAAATTTTTAGTTATAAACAGTTTTTTTTGTTTGATTGATTCTTCGTCTATTATAAATATAATTTCATATTGAAAATACATCTTTTAAATTTTATTAATTTTACATTAAATCAGTATGTTTAATATGTTGTTATATTTATTGACAGGATATAATATATATCATTTATTTATTCACTATTATAAAAGGAATGATGTATGAAGCTGAAAATTAAAAAACAGGATATTGTAGAAGTTTTATCGAAGATCCAGGCAATAGCAGGAAGAAAAACAAACATAGCCATTACAACCGCAGTACTTATAAAAACAATTAAAAAAGGCATTAATATTATTTCAACAGATCTTGAAACCGGATTTGAAGGTTTCTATCCGGCCACAGTTGAAAAAGAAGGAGCCGTCGCAATTAATGCAAGAAAGCTATTTGAAATAGTTAGAGATTTTCCAAGCAATGAATTGTATATAAATGAAATAGGGAATAATTGGATAGAAATCAGAGATAACAGCAATGTTGAATACAGAATGGTTGGCATGAATCCTGATGATTTTCCAAGTATTCCAGGCGTGGATGATATTATCTATTTTGAATTGGATTCAGGGGCTTTTAAAAAGATGATTGAACAAACAGTCTTTATTTCAGGTAGTTCTGAAGAAAAAAGAGCTCATATCAATGGAATATATCTTGAAAAACTTGATAATGAAAAAGGAAAAAAAACAATAAGACTTGTGTCCACGGATGGAAGTCGTCTGACAAAAGCAGACTTTGAATGCGATGATAATTTAAATTTACCGGATGAAACCGGAATAATAATATCAAAAAAAGGATTAAACGATGTAGGAAAGTTCCTTGAACAGGAAGGAAAAATAAAAATAGGGTATAATAAAAGCAACTTTGTTTTAAAAAAGGAAAATGAAACAATAATTATGCGGCTTCTTGAGGGGAATTTTCCGGAATACAAAGACATAATAAATAGAAAAGAGGTTTTTTCAGTAAAGGTAGAAAAACTACTATTTTTAATGCTTTTGAAAAGAATGTCAATTCTGACTTCCGAAAGCTATAAGGGAGTAATTTTCAGTTTTACGAATGGAAAACTTACCGTTTCCTCTACAAACCCTGATCTTGGTGAATCAAAAGAAGAAATGAAAGTTGAATTTGAGAGGGACCCTTTTGAAATAGCTTTTAATGTGAGATATTTTATTGAAACACTTAATGTTGTTGATGATGAAAAAGTATGCATAAGACTTATTGATAGTGAAAGCCCTTGCCTAATTGAGGGAGAAAAAAACAAAAATTTTCTTAGCGTTATTATGCCGATGAGAATATGAACGAAGAAAACAACAACAATACATATACAGCCGATAATATAAAAGTTCTTGAAGGTCTTGAAGCGGTTAGAAAAAGACCGTCGATGTATATAGGCAATATTGATATTCAAGGACTTCATCACCTAGTTTATGAGGTTGTCGATAACAGCATTGATGAAGCAATGGCGGGTTTCTGCGATTTTATCAGCATAACCATCCATACAGACAACAGCGTAAGCGTGGAAGACAATGGAAGGGGTATTCCTGTTGGAATACATAAAACCGAAAACGTTCCCGCAGTTGAAGTTGTCATGACCAAACTGCACGCCGGCGGAAAATTCGATAACGATTCTTACAAGGTATCCGGAGGTCTTCATGGAGTAGGTGTTTCGGTTGTTAATGCTCTTTCAGAAAAGCTCGAACTGGAAATATATACCGACGGCAAAACATACCACCAGATCTTTGAAAGAGGGAAAAAAGCAAGCGAGCTTTCCATAATAGGGTCGACAAAGAAAAGCGGAACAAAAATACATTTTAAACCTGATACAGAAATACTAACGACAGATAAGTTTGAATTTGAAATTCTAAAAAAAAGGCTGAGGGAACTCGCTTTTTTAAACAGAGGGCTGCGGATAAAAATAGAAGATGAAAGAACCGAAACAAAAAAAGAATTTTATTACGAGGGCGGCATAACTTCTTTCGTGGAGTATCTCAATAAACACACCACACCCTTACACAAACCCATTTATTTTGAGGGAATAAAAAACGATGTTCATGTTGAGGTGGCAATTCAGTACAATGATACATTTACAGAAAAAATCTTTTCTTTTGCCAACAACATAAATACTATTGAAGGCGGGTTTCATCTTGTTGGTTTTAAAACCGCCCTTACAAGAGTTATTAACCAGTATGCGTCAAACGGAAACATATCCGCAAAAGATCTTAAAGACAAACTAAGCGGCGACGATGTCAGGGAGGGATTGACCGGGATAATAAGTATAAAGTTGAAAAATCCGCAATTTGAAGGGCAGACAAAAACAAAACTCGGGAACAGCGAAATAAAGGGCCTCGTCGAATCGCTCGTAAATGAAAAACTTGGAATATATTTCGAAGAAAACCCCTCAATCGCAAAAAAAATATTATCTAAAGCTATTGATGCTGCAAGAGTAAGATTTGCAGCAAGAAAAGCAAGAGATATAGCAAGGAGTAAAGGATTATTGGCAGATGCTTCTCTGCCTGGCAAGCTGGCGGAATGCCAGATTCAGGAACCGGCCCAGCGGGAACTATTCCTTGTGGAAGGAGATTCGGCAGGAGGTAGTGCTAAGCAGGGAAGGGACAGAAAGTTTCAGGCGATACTTCCTCTTAAAGGCAAAATATTAAATGTTGAGAAAGCAAGGTTCGACCAGATATTAAAAAGCGAGGAAATAAAAAACATTATTACTGTCCTCGGGACAGGGGTCGGGAGAGAAGAGTACAACATTGATAATATCAGGTATCATAAGGTTATTATTATGACAGATGCCGATGTTGATGGTTCACATATAAGGACGCTCCTGCTCACATTTTTTTACAGACAGATGCCAGAAGTTATAGAGAAGGGGTTTTTATATATTGCACAACCCCCGCTACTTAGACTAGGGAAAGGAAAAAACGAAAAATATTTTAAAGACGAGACAGCTTTAAACGAACACGCAATAATGCTTTTCTGCGAACGGAACAAAATTTTATTCGGAGAAAACAAGAATCCATTATCTGAGCAACGACTTTATCTTTTTATTACCAATCTGGCAGAATATTTGTCTGCTTTGGCCTGTCTCAACAGAAGCGGTTTAAAACAGGATCTGGCAGAAATCCTTCTTAAAAATGGATTGGAAGATAAAACCTTTCTCCAGAATAAGGAAAAAATGATAGAGACAAAGAAGATTCTCAACCAAAACAAGTATAAAACAGGAGAAGTCTTATGGAATCATGAAAGAAACGTGTATGAACTGATTGTTGAATATCCTGCAAAACCCGTTTCCGATGTCTTGTCCGATGTAGTGAGCAGGAAGGAAACAAATAATATCAAAATAGGTACCGGCTTAGTTTATTCTGAAGATTATCAGAAGTGCGTGATTTTAGGCCATCGTATTTTTAAATATGAGGAGCTGCCATTTTTTGTAATTAACACGGAAAACAAAGAGTCCGGAACGCAGGAGGTTAGAATATCCAGCAAAGAAGAGCTTCTGCGATATATTTTGGAAGAGAGCAAAAAGGGGTTGGTTGTTCAGCGATATAAAGGTCTTGGTGAAATGAACCCCGAACAGTTATGGGGAACAACCATGAATCCGGAACAAAGAACTCTGTTACAGGTAAGGGTACAGGACTCTGTTGATACGAATGAAATTTTTACTATACTCATGGGCGATGAGGTTGAGCCAAGACGTGATTTTATTATAAACAACGCTCTTGATGTAAGAACGCTCGATATCTAGCTGACACAATTTTTCAAGCAATGGTCATTCAATGTTAAATGTTGTTTCTATAGCCGCGAGGGACCTACCGGATGCCTGGTTTCAATGTGTTTACCAGATAATTGACAATGGACACAAATACGTAATCGAAAGAGGAAGCTTTAAGGGGCAGGAGAGGCTGGAATTTGATTATGTTACAGTTCACATAAAGCATCCCGGTGTACGTCCGCTTATACCCGATATTCCACATGCTTTAAATATCCCAAATCCTGTTGCTGAAGGATATCTTGAAGAATATCTTCCATATTTGATGACCTCGGCAAAAAGTCCAAATGAAGACTACACGTACGGGCAATATCTTGAAAGTCAGATTGCCGAAGTTATAAGGATGTATAAAGAAGACGGGCATGGAACAAATCAGGCCTATATGACTGTCGGGGACCCTTCAACCCTGTCCCTTGGCGATCCACCGTGTTTGAGAGGAATTGATACGAGAATCAGGTATGGGAAACTCCACTTCATGATTTATTTCAGATCCTGGGATTTATGGAACGGATTTCCTGCAAACCTCGGGGCGATACAGCTTTTGAAAGAATACATGGCCCAGGAAATAGGAGTAGAAGATGGCGAGATAGTTGCGGCAAGCAAAGGACTTCATCTGTATGACTATATATGGGAGCTTGCCAAGCTGCGAACCATGAGAACAGACTGACCGGGCAACTTCCACAAAAAAATCAAAATTCAATACTCCCCGGGGTTCTGGGAAACGGTATTACATCCCGTATGTTCTTGATGCCCGTTACAAGCATCAAAAGTCTTTCAAAACCGAGTCCGAAGCCGCTATGAGGAACCGTACCAAAACGGCGCGAATCGACATACCACCAGTACTCTTCCTTTGACAAATTGCACTCATCCATTCTTGATTCAAGCACGTCGAGACGCTCTTCCCGCTGGCTGCCGCCTATAAGCTCTCCAATTCCGGGCACAAGAATATCCATAGCGGCAACAGTTCTGTTGTCGTCATTGACCCTCATGTAAAATGGTTTTATATTTTTAGGATAATTATAAAGAATAACAGGTTTTTTGAAATATTGTTCTGAGAGGTAATTTTCGTGTTCAGCCTGAAGATCTTTTCCAAAGGAAACTTCATACTCGAACTTAACGCCCGATTTGTGCAATATTCCGACAGCTTCTTCATACGGCAATCTAATAAAATCTGATGAAGAGATATTTTCGAGATTGTTAAGCAGGTTCTTATCAACAAAATTTGCAAACAAACCAAGATCTTCTTTACATTCTTTAAGAGCATAGCCTGTTAAATACTTTATTGTTTCTTCTCCCAGATCCATATTGTCATTAATATCGCCAAAAGCTATTTCCGGTTCAAGCATCCAAAATTCAGCGGCATGTCTTCTTGTGTTTGAGTTTTCCGCTCTGAATGTAGGGCCAAAAGTGTAAACGTCTCCAAGGGCCATGGCAAACATTTCAGCTGACAATTGACCGGAAACAGTGAGGTTTGCCGCTTTACCGAAAAAATCCTTAGAGTAATCCGTTTTGCCTTCTCTTCTTTCGACTTTGTCAGGTTCAATTGTTGTAACCCTGAAAAGTTCACCCGCGCCTTCACAGTCGGAGCCTGTTATTACGGGAGTGTGAACATACTTGAAGCCTTTGTCTTTATAAAATTTATGTATGGCGAAGGATAGATCAGATCTTATGCGGAAAGCGGCGCCATATTTATTGGTGCGGGGTCTTAAATGAGCTATTGTTCGTAAATATTCGTCGGTATGACGCTTTTTCTGGAGAGGATAAAAATCAGGGGCAATGCTTATTGTATCAATTTGTCTGGCCAGAATTTCCCATTTCTGTCCGCCCCCTTTTGATTCGACAAGATCACCACTAACCGCTACCGCTGAGCCGGTTGAGAGTTTTTTAATGTCGTCGTAATTGCACAAATCCTTTTCCGCAATAATTTGAATGTTTTTCAGGCATGAACCATCATTTACCTCGATAAATGAAAAGCCGGTAGAATCTCGCCTTGTTCTTACCCATCCTTTTATAAGGATATCGGTGGTTGCGGTTTCGGTATTCAAAAGAGAAATAATTTTATGTCTTTTCATATCATGATAGTACCCGTTTGTTCGTGTTTTAAAGAAAGTAAAATTACATTCTTACGAGAATATAATACAACGGATCCGACCGGCATGTTTTCCTTTATTATTAATGTAATGTAATATATATATTAATTTGAGTTTTTCAATTATCAAGACTTTTTAACAGTCAATCGCAATTTGGTAAAAATTTTTTTGCAGTAAAAAAAGGCTCATGAAGAAACAACATGAACATAGAAAATATTAATGATATATTACCTCTTGTTGAACAACCAAGCAGGTATCTGGGTTCAGAGATCAACTCAATAAAAAAAGATTATAGCAAGATAAAGCTTTCCATTGCCCTGGCCTTTCCGGATTTATATGAGGTCGGCACATCACATTTCGGGCTTCAAATTCTATATCATATTCTAAATAAACACAAAGAGATAGCTGCTGAAAGAGTTTTTGCTCCTGCCCCGGATTTTGAGGCATATCTCAGATATTCAAACATATCACTTTTGTCACTTGAAAGCCAAAGACCACTTAATAAGTTTGATATTATAGGTTTAAGCCTCCTGTATGAGCTTAATTTTACAAATATATTAATGATGCTTGATCTTGCGAGAATTCCCTTTTATTCAAAAGAGAGGGATCTTTCTTATCCTTTTATAATTGCGGGTGGGCCTTGTACATGTAATCCGGAACCAGTTGCAGATTTTTTTGATGCGATGGTTGTTGGGGACGGAGAAAATGTTATAGTTGAAATGGCAAAGACATGGATTCGGTGGAAGGAGAACGAGAGCAACGACAAGAAGTCCCTTTTAAAAACATGGTCTGAAATAAGAGGTGTTTATATTCCTTCTTTTTTTGAACCAAAATATGATGAGCGCGGATTTCAAACTCTTTTACCGCATTCTTCCGGATATTCAAAAGTGGTTAGAAGCATTATACCCGATCTTGATTGTGCGCCATTTCCCGATATCCCGGTAATTCCCTTTGGGAGACCTGTTCATGATCGTCTTCGTATTGAGATATCAAGAGGTTGCACGCGTGGATGCAGATTCTGCCAGGCCGGGATGATATACCGGCCCGTTCGCGAACGATCTTTGGAAAATATAATTGATATTTCGAACAAAGCAATTGATTCAACCGGTTACGAGGATGTTTCTCTGCTGTCGTTAAGCACCGGAGATTACTGCTCACTGTCACCCCTCCTTGAGAACCTGATGGCAACGTATGAATCAAAACATATTGCTGTTTCTTTTCCTTCGCTTCGTGCCGGTTCTCTGACCCCTGATCTTATCAATCTTGTAAAAAAGGTCCGGAAAACGGGCTTTACTATTGCTCCCGAAGCAGGAAGTCAGAGATTAAGAGATATAATAAATAAAAACATTACCGAAGAGGATATCATAAACTCAGTAAATACTGCGCTTGGCATGGGCTGGCAGGTAATAAAGCTCTATTTTATGATTGGTCTTCCTACTGAAACAGAAGATGATATAAAGGCGTTAATCGACCTTGTTTATAAACTCCGCAAATCAAGAATCAGAAAAAACAGCTCAATTAATGTTAGCGTAACTACTTTTATTCCGAAGGCACATACATCTTTTCAGTGGAGTTCACAGATTTCCCTGGCTGAATCATCTGAAAAAATTGAGCAAATAAAAAAGGCTCTTAATCTTTCAGGAATTCATTTCAAATGGCAAAACCCTAAAGTAAGTCAGCTGGAAGGACTTTGGGCGCGTGGCGACAGGCGGCTTAGCAGTCTGCTTGTGAATGCATATAACAGGGGATGCAGGTTTGATGGGTGGAGTGATAAGTTCAGATATGATTTGTGGGAAGAAGCCATCTATGAGACCGGAATTGATACAGGCTTTTATCTTTTGCGTAAAAGATCGCTTTTGGAGCCTCTACCATGGGATCATATTTATACTGGTATTTCAAAAGAGTTTTTGATAACCGAGCTTGAAAAAGCTGAAAGAGCTGAAAAATCGGATGATTGCAGATATGAATGCAGCGGTTGCGGAGTATGTGATTTTATTCGGATTGAACCAAAGTTCAGTTGCTATGGCGGCGAGGGAACCAAAAAGAAAAGATCAGAAACCGAAGAAAAAAAAACATATCATAAAAAGCTGAAAATTAATTTTTCAAAAAAGGGGCCGGCTAGATTTTTCGGACACCTTGAGCTGATCAATATATTTTTACGTGCGATAAGACGCGCAGGAATTGAAGTTGGTTATTCAGAAGGATTTCATCCCATGCCAAAGATTTCTTTTGAAGACACCCTTCCTATTGGAGTGGAGAGTCTTTGCGAAACATTTTATTTGACGGTAGCAGACTATACGCAGCCGGAGTCAGTTGCCAGGATACTGAATGAGCAGCTTCCCGAGGGACTTGCTGTAATTGATTGTAAAGAGTATTTTCCGGTTAAAGGAGCAGACAGTCCAAATGTATATTCATATGAAGTTTCATTAAGGTCTGGAAGTTTTTGTAAAGAAAGCCTTAAATTTTATGAAACTAGCGCAAACTTTGAGATTGAGAGAATAAATAAAAAAGGAAAAAAGAAATTATTAAATCTAAAAGAACTGGTCAAAACAATAAATATTGAATCGAATAAACGGCTTAAGATGACATTATCTTCCGAGTCAGGCAGCATGGTTAGGCCAGTCGAAGTTCTTAAAAAGATTTTTTCCCTTACTGACGAGGATATAAAAACGGCTCGTATAGTGAAGCTTAACACTCTGGATCATAGGGATTTATTGTAAGACGGCATCCAAAGGAGTGAGGCTGTGCATATACAAGGAATCTTTACCGATGGCTGCCTTTTGAAGGTTTAATAATATAACTAATTAAATTAAGAGGTTTTTATGTATAAGAAGATTGTTGTTAATGTTTGTGAACATGAAACAAGAATAGCACTTCTTGAGGGCGGAACAATAGCGGAGCTTTTTATTGAACGCGGAAACGTATCTGATATTGCAGGAAATGTTTACAAGGGGAAGGTTCAAAGGGTATTACCGGGCATGCAGGCAGCATTTGTAGATATAGGTCTTAATCAGGCAGCATTTATTTATGTGGATGACTTGAACTTCGGAAGTTGCAGGGATATCGATCTTATCGATACCGGTTTAGAAGAAGAGAACGGAACGGCAGAACTATATCAAGAAACCGTATTTACTAAGCAGAGAAGAAACCATGAAACCGGGATCGGAGAACTTATTACCGAAGGGCAGCAGATACTTGTACAGGTAGCAAAGCCACCTATAGGAACAAAAGGAGCAAGAGTAACCTCATATGTTACTCTTCCGGGAAGATTTATTGTCCTGATGCCGAATTCAGATCATATCGGAGTGTCAAGACGAATAGAGAACGAACCCGAAAGAAACCGTTTAAAGGAAATGGTTCTTTCTCTGAGAAAAGAAAATTATGGATATATTATAAGAACTGCTGCAGAAGGGATACAAGAGGAAACGCTTGATTATGAAATGAATTTTCTAATAAATTTATGGAAGAATATTCAGGAAAAATATAAGTCTGCTCCGGCCCCTTCACTGCTTCACAGGGAGCTGACTGTATGTCTGCGGGCTGCGCGTGACTTGTTGATGCATGAGGCAGAAAAAATGATAATAGATTCACGCCCCGACTATGAATCTGTTTTGTCCTTTCTTGACACATTCATGCCCAACCTGAAGAGTTCTGTTGAAATGTATGAAGGTTATGAGCCTATTTTTGATGCATATAATCTGGAAGGGGATATTTCTCGGGCTTTAAAAAGAAAAATATGGCTTAAATCAGGAGGATATATAGTTATAGAACATACGGAAGCACTTGTTGCAATCGATGTTAATACAGGCCGGTATGTCGGGAAACATAATTTAGAAGAGACAATATTAAAAACAAATCTGGAAGCCGTTAAAGAAATTGCATATCAGATACGCTTAAGAGATCTTGGGGGAATAATAATAATTGATTTTATAGACATGGAAAAAAAGCAAAACCAGGAAAAGGTTTTTAATGCTTTAAGGGATTCCCTGGCAAAAGACAAGAGCAAAACCCATGTTCTTCCTATTTCAGATATGGGATTAATTCAAATGACCCGCAAAAGGATAAGGTCTCCTTTAACCAGAGCACTTTGCGAACCATGTTTTTACTGTGAAGGCGAGGGTTACTTATTATCAAAACAAACTATTTGTTATAATATCTATCGGGAAATACAAAGGGAATCTCTTGATATGGCCGGAATTAAGGTGGCCTTGCATGTTCATCCCGAAATAGCAGAACTGCTTCATGGAGAAGAAAACCATCTTATAACAAGTCTTGAAAAAATGATAGGCAGGCAAATCGTGATATATCCAAAATCGGAATATCACCTGCACGAATTTGAAATATATGAAATATTTAAGGAATGAAGAAGAGTAATCTTTTTATTGACATGGGTAAATATATATGGTCTATTTCGCCTCTATAATTAAAGTAGAATAAGAATATTATCATGTAAATGATAAGAATCCGTTGATTTTGGAGCTTAGTAGCTATTGATCATCGCCTAAAATCCCTTTCTTATGACCAACAGGCAGAATTAATATAACTAATAGATATAAGTAGAAAAAGGATATACAGTTTATGAAAAGAACATATCAGCCAAGCAGAATAAAGCGGGCAAGGACACACGGTTTTTTAAAACGAATGTCAACGAAACAGGGAAGAAAAATTATTAACAGGCGCAGAGCAAAGGGCAGAGTCCGTTTATCTGTTTGATATAATATAAAGAATTGGTCTGAAAGGGTGAGTTGTTATTAATCACAAATACGTTTAAAATTGCATAACCTCAGTTTCTCCAAAACAAACAGGATACTAAATCGAAAAGAATTCCTGAACGTGTCTGAAGCAGGGAGAAGATTTAAAAACAGGCATTTTACAGTTTTGTTTTCCCCGGGAATATCTGGAACAGGGCGTCTTGGTTTGACAGTATCGAAAAAAGCAGGAAACGCTGTTTCGCGCAACAGAATCAAACGATACATTAGGGAATATTATCGTTTAAACAGACACAAGTTCAGGCATAGTTGGGATATAAATGTTGTAGCCAGAAGCGGTGCCGGAGATCTGGAATCAGATCAATTTTTTTCATCTTTGCGAGATGTATTCATTAAGATAGAGGAAGGGTTTGACAATAAATAATACAGTTCTTTTTTTTATCCGTGCATATCAAAATGTCATATCTCCAATGATTGGCCCTGTTTGCCGGTTTTATCCATCATGTTCCGAATATGCGTATGTTGCTATTGATCGTTATGGGCTGATAAAAGGGGTGTTCCTTGCCATCAAGCGAATATTGAAATGTAATCCTTATAATCCGGGCGGGATCGACCCGGTACCATGAATCTTAATAAACAATGTATGAATATCCCGCGACCCTGCCATATTACCAGATAGTAGTAAATTACAAATGCTAAATTTTTTTTGGTATGCAATTCTTTTGATGGCATATATCAAAAAAGTTTAAAAATTAAGGACCGATTTATATCGGGGAGGTTTTAATGGAACAACCACGGTTTATAATAGCAGTTGTGCTTTCCTTTGGTGTTTTTTTAATTTGGAACTATTTTTTTGTTGATAAGAACCAGATTAAAAAAATTGAAGAAAAAACAGAAATTCAGCAGACCGTCACAACCGAAGCTCCTATTGCAGATATGGCAGCGAAATTACCCGAAACGAAAGCATATACAAAATCTTCAACTCAGCAAAACAGTATTCCCCGTGTAATTAAGATAAAAACCCCTTATTATTCAGTCGATATAGATGAAAAGGGAGCTGCTATCACAAGTTTTATGCTGGCAAAATACAAAGAAACAACAAACAGCGATTCACCAAACAAAGAAATTATACCCAAAGAGTTAGAGCGGGGAACAGTTATTGCCAGATTTGCCGGACAAAGCGTTCCGGGACTCGAGAGCGCAATTTTTACTTCTGATATAAAATCTGAATCGATTGACATAAGTGAAGGAGAAAAGGAAGTTCTGTTTTACTGGAAATCAGAAAACGGTGTCATTATCGAAAAGAAATATTCCTTCTCATCCGGTACGTATATTATAGGATTAACAGTTAATATCATTAATGGTTCTTCCGAACCAATAAAAGACAGCCTTATGGTTTCACTTAACAGCTATTATCCTGACACAAAAAGTGCAGCCGGTTTTGAGGGGCCAAGCGCATTATTAAACAACAGTCTGGAACAGGTTTCGCTTAAAGACATTGAAGATAAAGGAGTCTATACAGGCACTCTAAAATGGATTGCAGTTCAGGACCGCTACTTTATGTCCAGCTTGATACCAAAAATACCTGTCGAAACAAACATGCGCCTTTTTCTGAAAGATAAAAAATTTTTGGAAGCACAGTATGTTAATCCCCAAAAAGAGATTCAGCCTGGCTCTCAGGAACAAGTCGAATTCAACCTGTTTTTTGGACCAAAGAGCCTGAAGCTGTTGAAGAGTCTCGGGCAAGACCTTAATTTGGCAATAAATTTCGGATGGTTTGATTTCCTTGCAAAACCATTCTTATATTTTATGAATTTTTTATATGGTTTTATTCCAAACTATGGTGTTGCTATCATCTTGCTCACAGTGGTAACAAAAATAATTTTTTGGCCTCTTGGATCAAAAAGCTATAAATCAATGAATGAAATGAAAAAAATCCAACCGTTACTTGCTGAAATCAAGGAAAAGTATGGTAATGATAAAAAGCGAATGAATGAAGAGGTGATGGGATTATATAAAACATATAAGATAAATCCCATGGGAGGATGCCTGCCGATGGTTGCACAGATTCCTGTTTTTTTTGCACTGTACAGGATGCTTTATGAAACCATAGAATTAAGACATGCTCCTTTTCTTTTATGGATTAAAGATCTTTCAGCTCCAGACAGGCTTTTCCATTTTACTTTTTCCATTCCTTTTATGGAGCCGCCATATGGTATACCTGTGTTGACTATTATCATGGGTGCTACAATGTTTCTTCAACAGAAAATGACTCCGACCGTTGGCGATCCGACACAGGCAAAAATGATGATGATTTTGCCTTTTGTATTTACAGTAATATTTGTCAATTTTTCTGCCGGGCTTGTTTTGTACTGGTTAATAAATAATGTTTTATCAATACTTCAGCAATATATTATATCTCGAAAAGCAGCTTAATGTGGAGGAAAAAAATGCCCCATTATCTGGAATTTGATGGGATGACTGTCGAGAAAGCAATTGAAACTGCCTGTAAAGATTTAAAAATATCTAAGGACAATTTAAAGTATGACATTGTTTCATATGGATCAAGCGGAATTTTCGGCTTGGTTGGAGTTAAGAAGGCCAGGATAAAGGTGGTCATATATGATTTGAATACAAGCAATATCGATGATACTGTTAATAAAATAACACAAGATGAGTTTCAACCTGCTATAAAAGAAGAATTTACTTGTGAATCACAACGGGTTAAAGGTGCTGTTGAAACCGGACTTGAAGCTCTAAACAAGATAATCAATACAATTTGTGATGATGCTGTTATTAATTTTAGAGTTGAAGAAAAGGATGTATTCTTTGATGTTGAATCCAAAACCCCTTCTGTCATTATAGGAAAAAAGGGACAAACTCTTGATGCAATACAGTATCTGATTGAAAAGATAATTAATAATAATAATGATGGTAAACTTAATATTAAAGTTGATGTTGGCGGATATTTAAATAAAAGACATGAGAAGCTTATTAAGCTGGCTGGAAAAATTGCTGAAAAATCGAAAGCCAACGGGAAACCGATGTCTTTAGGACAAATGAACGCCAATGACAGAAGAGTAATACATCTTTATTTGAAAAAAGATAATGAAGTTAAAACACACAGTGTTGGGGACGGTTTTATAAAAAAACTTGTTATTTATCCCAGAAAAAAAGGTCATGCGGCGCAGTCTGAGAATAAATTTTAATATTATAAACTCTTCGCATGTTCAATGCTCTTGGGGGTGAAGAAAAATCAGACTTCCAATGAGTTCGTCGTAAACAGGTTAATGCAAAGCGATATATAACAGCTTTTTACGCATTATAAATAGTTGTAAGCAACTCAAGGGCAAAACCAAAAAATATAGCTAAATTAGATGGAAAATGATACTATTGCTGCCATATCAACGCCGATAGGCAGCGGAGGGATAGGCATAATTAAGATATCAGGCAAAAATGCCCTATCAATTGCAACTTCGATATTTAAACGATCTTCAAATAAATTCAGCAATATTTCAACAAGGATACCGAAACAGAGTGCGAATTCCTCATTGCTTTGCGAGTTATTAACAAATGAATTAGAAAAAGACCCTATTCACTTCGTCCACGCTTTCCAGGCTGTTTGTGGAGGAGAGCTTCAATCTCATCTGCTTTATCATGGGAACATAATTAACCCTGAGAATGAACAACCAATAGATGAAGTGCTTCTGTCCGTTATGAAAGCACCCCATTCATATACAAAGGAAGATGTTGTTGAGATCAATGTTCATTCTGGGCTTGTAGTTTTAAGAACAATCCTGGATCTTGTTTTATCGAAGGGAGCGAGGCTTGCCGAGCCGGGAGAATTTACAAAAAGAGCTTTTTTAAACGGAAGGATTGACCTGACCCAGGCCGAGGCAGTCATTGATTTAATTAACGCAAAAAGCAGAAAGGCTCTTGAAGTTGCAAACGCCCAGGCAGGAGGCGATTTACGGTTTTATATACAAAACATTATCAAAGCATTAACGGATATTCTTATAAAAATTGATGCAGCAATTGATTTTCCTGAAGATGTTGGAATCGTTGATTTAAAAACTGTAAAAGGCACGATCGAAAGGGATATTATACAACCTCTAGAAAAGCTGATTGCAGGTTATGATGAAGGACATGTTTTAAGAGAGGGGCTAAAGGTAGTTATTACAGGGAGGCCAAATGTAGGAAAATCAAGCCTCATGAATCAGCTTTTGAAAAAAGAACATGCAATAGTGACATCTTTTCCCGGAACAACAAGGGACATTCTTGAAGAAACTTTAATTATTTCAGGAATACATACTATTATTACAGATACTGCGGGTCTTCATGACAGCAAGGATCCTGTTGAAATGATAGGAATGGAAAAAACCAGAGAAAAGATTAAAAACGCGGACATCATTCTTTTTATGGTTGATGCAGTTACTTCTTTCATAAAAACAGACTATGAGATATACGAATTTATAAAAGAAAGACCTTTGATCCTTGTCATAAATAAAATTGATCTGGTATCAGAAGATTTTGAAATAAAAATAATTGATGAACTTAAAAGGCTGCCGGTTGCAAGAATATCCGCTCTTTACAATATCGGAATAGATTCTCTTAAAGAAAAAATAAAAAATATATTTAATAATAAAACCGGTTATTGTTCGAGTAACATTATTCCAAATATAAGACAAAAAAAGGCGCTTGAGAAAAGTCTTAATTCAGTCGAGTTGTTTGTAAATGGTTTAGAATCAGGGTTACCTTTTGAGATAGTATCTATAGATATAAAAGATGCAGTTGAATCTTTAAAAGAAGTTTTAGGATTAAAAATAAAGGAAGATATTCTTGATCAGATATTCAGCCAGTTTTGTATAGGAAAATAATGTTTCACGTGAAACAAAA
>JAWOHP010000041.1:0-4816 GCA_046485065.1 Desulfobacterales bacterium
CCCTGGCACAGGAGCCTGACGGCCGCAGATTTTACCTGGGTTCAGCCATTACGGATCTCGCATTTACAAACTGGAACTATCTTAAAATGGTTGAAATAACTCAACCTTTTATCAATGAAATAAGGGGACAAATCGGCGAAACCGTATTTTTGGGCGGCTTAATACGCAAACGTGTTTTGATAATGATTACTACCGAGGCCGAAGTGCCTATAAAAATTTCAGCGCCGGCAGGCACCACTATCCCGCTTTTCGCGGGCGCGGTCGGGAAGGTTTTTCTTGCCGGTACCCGTCCTGATCAGGTTAAACAGTTGATAAGAGAAAAGGGTCTTCCGCGCTACACTCCCCGCACGATCGTCGATGAAGAAGAATATTTGGCTGAACTGGACAGGGTTCGGGTCCAGGGTTATGCAATTGATGACGAAGAGTACATCCCGGGAATAAAGGCGGTTGCCGGAGCCCTGCACAACAGAAAAGGGCCGCCCCTTGCCGTTTGGGTGGTGGGTTTATCAAACACCATGGACTCCGCTAAAATTCAGAATATAATTGACGTGATTCTAAGCACTACAAAAAAACTTCGTCTTTCACTTGAAGATTCACGTTAGGATACCTTTACATAAATTCTGATTAAAGGATATCCTAACCCTTCCTTCTTCTTCGCGGTGTCCTTGTTTCAGCTATTTTCCGGTATTTTTCCCTCATGCCCGGAAGAACGGTAAAAACATAAAAAGTTGCAAACAGAAGAAGCCCTAAAATAAAGAAAAGGGCTATTTTCTGGTCAATCACATCCTGCGGTTTTACCGGCCCGAAAAGTATAAAACCTCCTACAATTCCATAAACAATTATAACGATGACGGGGAAAACGATGCCACCTTTTATTTTAAAGTCTCTTGCCCTGTCAGGTTCGGTGTATCTCAGCCTTATTACACAAAGAGCTATTACGATATATATCATGCACTCCGCCGCAGCTATTATAAGAATCATGCAGAGGATATAATGTGTAATGAAACCAAATGCGGTAACGGCAACACAATAAAGGGTCACTACGACCATTGCAACCCAGGGTGTTGCATATACAGGATGAAGTCTCGCCATGAATTTGGGAAGCGACCAGTCTCTTGCCATTGCATATAAAAACCGCGATGATGTCATGAGACCTGCATTGATTGATGTCAGCGAAGCAAGCAGGGCCATGGCTATCATTAAATAAAGGCCGAAACCACCAAGCAGTTTTTTTCCGTAAAGTATGTGCGGGATAGGAAGACCTTCTGGTTTAAGAACCCATTCGAGCTCTTCCTTACCTAAAACTGAAGTCATTGCCATTGAGAAGAGAGCATAAGTTACTGTTAAAAGACCGAGGGCAAGCATCATGCCTTTTGGGATTATCTTTACGTCTGTTACTTCTTCCGACATGGTAATGACCCATTCGAAAGCTATAAAGCCTGACATTCCGATTGCAACAGCCTGAACAAATCCGTCAAAGGAACCTATTTCAAAAGGATTAATAAAATTGAAATCGATCCTGTAAAAACCGTAGACCGACACTGCTATAAGGCCGAAAAACATGGAATATGCTATTATATCCTGGGTTGTTCCGGCTATTTTAATTCCCCTCAAATTTAAATAAAAGAGGATCAGACCGAATACGACAGCAAACAATAGCGGATTAATCTGCGGAAAACCCTGAGAAATACCCTGGGAAAGTATGTATATTTCGGCTCCGATAATTGAAAGCTGTCCAAGAACATAAACGCCCGAAATTATTATTGCGGCTTTTTCCCCAAAAGCCTTTTCTATAAAAAGTTTTATACCTGCAGCGGTGGGAAACATCGAATTGAGCTCGGCAAAACAGGAACCGGCCAGGACAGCCATAATTCCGGCAGTCAGTATGGCTATCCAGGAAGAATTCCCGGTAAGATAACTCGCAAGCTCGATAAAAGAAAGATACGTGACGGTCGCAAGAGCCATTCCGGCTCCGGTTGAAACCACTGTTCTCAAACCTACAGCGCGTTTTAATTCAGTCATATCATTTAATCCTGTCAAAAAAACTTTTCACACAAAGACACTAAGGCACTAAGAAAAACTTGTTCAGATATTTTAACCGTTCTTTGTGTTCTCTGTGATCTTGGTGTGAGATTATTTGTTAAAAAGCCGTCATTGTTTTCGGTTTGATTCCTGTATTCGTATCTCTTTTAATGATTTCTCAAACGCATCGATGACAAAATCGACTTCAACTTCCATTATCACAAGGGACGGCATTATTCTTATAATTTTCGGATTATTGAATGTATATATGGAGATGACACCGTTTTTCTTGAGAAGGCTTGCCATTCTCGGGCCAATACTATCTTCCGGAAATTCAATGCCGAGCATAAGTCCTTTCCCGCGCACATCCATAACAAGCTCCGGATAATTCTTTTTCAGAGCCAGAAGCCCGTCCATAAATCTTTTCCCCATTTTGGCCGCACGATCCGGAAGATTATTCTTCTCAATATATTCGATTGCGGCAAGAGCCACAAGGCAGGCAAGAGAGGTTCCTCCGAACGAGTTTATAATAATGAATGGATGCGCAATAAGAAAATCGCTGATCTCTTCAGTGAATACGGCGCATGATATCGGATAAACTCCTCCGGACATCGATTTTGCCAGAACCATTATATCGGGGGTAACGCCGCTGTGTTCGGCACAGAACATTTTACCTGTCCGCCCGAAACCTGTCTGGACTTCGTCAAAAATCAGGAGAATTTCATTTTTAGTGCATAGCTCTCTTAATTCGGCAAGGTATGAATCATCGGCAGGGCGGATTCCTCCTTCACCCTGAACCGGCTCAAGAAGAACTGCCGCGGTATCTTTCGTAATGGCGGCTTTAACCGCATTGATATCGTTGAATGGAACATGTGTATAACCCGGTGCAAGAGGAGCAAATGGTTTTTTATATACTTCCCTGCCTGTTGCCGGGAGAGCAAAGCCGGTAACCCCATGGTATCCGTTCTCCATGCAGATAATCCCTGTTTTTCCTGTATGCCCTCTTGCAAGCTTGACGGCTACTTCAACAGCCTCACCGCCGCCGCAGCAGAAAAGCGAGTATTTAAGATTTCCGGGGGTTATTTCTGCAAGTTTTTTTGCAAGAAGGCCTCTTTCCCTGATAATGCTTATCCAGCCTCCCATGTCATATACATCAAGGGCTTTTTTCAAAGCGTCAGTTATTTCACGATTATGTCTCCCGACATTGAAGATTCCGGCTCCGGTTACACAATCTATATACTTTTCACCCGAGATATCCCAGACGCAGGCGCCCTCTCTCCTGCCTTCAATAATATCAAGGCCGGCGTTTTTGAACATCCTGAGAACAAAAGGGTTGAGATATTCCCTGTAGTTTATCTCTGTCTCCTTCCTGATTTTCTCAAAATCTTTTTCGGAAAGGATGTCATCAATGACGGACATTTCTCAGACCTCCGGCCATATAATGGCTGTGATTGCGTCTATCCTCATAATGTCTTCCTGGGTTCCCTTTACCTTTATCTCCCCCTTGAGATATTTCTGCGTCGGATTTATATCCCCCCAGAACATGTCACAGAGAGTCTCGCTTTCACCTTCAATTATCACGTCGGGAGTTCCGGCAGCTCCCTTTTCGTTACTTAGAATCTCTCCCTCTTTAACTGTCATTGTAAATTTATCACCCGTGTCAAAAGATACATAATGGAGCACCTTTGTCCAGTCCCTCTGCATTCTTCTCAGACGTTTATTGCTGTTGCACTGCTCCTTGAAATCCGCCAGAGCTTCCATTATTTCGTCGGATGTCGCCATTTAAAAACCCCTCCTTTAATATTTTAGGTTCTTCTCCTGAACCCTTGAACCCCGGAATCCTCGAATCCTTCAGGATCATCGACTAATTTGGAGATGATCAGTATTTTTCGATTCCTCCTTGTTTCATAATTGCTGCCATCGATTTATCCAGCGCGTCAATAACAAAATCGACCTCTTCAGGCTGAATCACAAGCACAGGCATTAGCCTCATGACAGACGGCTCATTGCCTGTGTATATCGCCATAACGCCATTCTGTGCAAGCTGATAACTCATCCTCGGCCCTATGGACTCGTTGGTATACTGGAGCCCCATCATGAGGCCCTTTCTCCGCACCTCGAGAAGAAGATCCGGATATTTTTTCAGCAGGACGTCAAAGCCTTTCTGGAATCTTTCACCCATTGCGGCGGCATGTTCGGGAATCCTGTTTTTAACAAGAAAATCTATAACAGCCATTCCCACGATGCATCCCAAATCGGAGCCTCCGAAGGTTGAAAGATGAATAAAGGGATTGGTTATAACAAAGTCGTTCAATTCCTCCCGATATATCGTGGCCGATATAGGAAAAAGATTTCCGCCAAGCGATTTTGCGACGGTCATTATATCCGGCACAACACCCGAATGCTCGCAGGCAAACATCTTCCCGGTGCGCCCGAATCCCGTCTGGATTTCGTCAAATATCATGAGGATTTCCCGATCGTCGCAGAGCTTTCTCAAACCTTTAAGATATTCGTCCGTGGCTGGATGTATCCCGCCCTCTCCCTGGACAGGTTCAAGAATTATTGCCGCGGTATCATCGGTCATTGCCTCTTCCGCCGCTTTTAAATCGTTGAACGGGACAAATTTGAACCCGGGTACCATGGGGTAAAACGGCTTCTTGTATGCGTCCCTTCCTATGGCCGCGAGTGAAAACCCGGTATGGCCGTGATAGGCCTTAAGAGTTGAAATAATCTCCGACTTCATTGTGAAACCGCGGGCAAGTTTTATCGCAAAATCGTTTGCCTCTCCTCCCCC
>JAWOHP010000067.1:0-14176 GCA_046485065.1 Desulfobacterales bacterium
TCGGTGCGCTTCACCATATATTCCAGTTCGAGCTGACGCAAATAAGGATATACAGTCAGTGAAATTAGCCCTGCCCGTTCAGCGGCTATACGTGCCAGAAATCCGTAGACGCTGTTCGGGGATTGAATGATAATACGTGAAAATTTCGGGATTCCCAGATCGACCCAGGATATGGCAATGGCATCCACCAGTTTCTTGGCCTCGGCCCAGGTAACCCTGTATCTGGAATCTACCAGGGCTTCCCGGTCGCCCAGTTCACGGGCGTTGCGTTCGTAAAAATCGTAAAAAAGCTCTTTGGTCCAGTACCCGTCACGCAGGAACTCATCGACCATCTCTTTTGTATAACGAATCGGTTTCAAAACTAACCTCCTAAAGGGGTTTTATCGTTATCCCAAGTTCAATACTACTTATCAGAATCAGTTGAGCCGGAACGCCTGGCCTTAAGGCTGGCCTTGAAATTTGCCCAGAACTCCTTATCGGCATCCGCCCAGGCCACTCCCCATCGTTTTTCGAAATAGGAAGTCGGAAGTCTTTTTTGCCATGAATCCCAAGGGTTATTCCCGCTGGCAACGGCCTTGAGCACATCAACCAGGTAACCGGCGATGCCGCTCATCTCCTCTTTGGGAATATAGGCGCAACCTCCCTCTCTTATGGTTCTAACCAGATTGCGTGGCGTAAATGCATGAGCCGTCAACATGACCGCCGGAATCCGTCGCCGCTTGGCGATGCTCAAAAGGCCGTAGCCGTCTACGCCCATTATATCTAAAATGGCGATATCGAAACTTCGGGACTCCATTAATTCCTTGGCCTTTTCAAACGTTGAGGCGGTTACCACCTCACACATATCCAACAGCTCTGTCAACACCTCCAGAACATCCGGTTCATCATCTACAATAAGAATCTTCTTGCCGTCTAACAAACTGGTGTCGGACATGCCGGTATCTCCTTTTCTCTTTCTATAGCCCTAATTCCGACCAGCGGGCTTTGACTTTTTTGACCATCTCCTTATCGAGTTCGATGGGAATTGGCTTCTCTTTCCATTCATATGGTATAGTTGCGTCCAACAGCAGCCGGCCTGTAATTTCTCTCGCATCAATTGGGAGTGAGGGATCCAGAGGCGTGGAACGGCCCCGTTTGATTACCTGGCAGCGGTTTGGCTGAAAGCGGAAACTCAAGGCGTACATTACCCGGGGGATATCCCAGGGATCGATATCTTCGTCCACTACGATGACTGTCTTTAACCCGTAAGCGCCCATTTCAGTCGAGATTGAGGCGGTCAGCACCTGATCAACATGCCCGGGGTACATCTGTTTCATGGATATGATCGCCAAAAATCGCCCCGAACCTTCCGGCGGACAGTAAACGGCTTTCAGCCCCGGAATTTTCATTGCGAGGAGCTGCTGCCACAGAGTAGCCCCGTAAGAGAGCGCCATGGTCATATGCGTGTCTGTTACTGCCCGGCCTACGGTGGTTCCCCACATGATCGGGTTATTGCGATGGGTGATGCATTTGACGTCGATGAAATTGCGGGGGTCAGTGCCCACGCCTGAGTAATAGCCGGTATATTCACCGAAGGGGCCTTCAGCCATGAACTTTTTGGCGTCAACTTCACCTTCTACAACGATCTCAGCGTGGGCGGGAATCGGCAGATCGACGGTCTCACCCCCGACTACTTCAACAGGCTCGCCGCGCAAGGCTCCGGCAACATCATATTCGGATACAAAGGCCGATACGCGGGCCGCACCCAGAATAAAGAGCAGCGGATCGCACCCGACAACAGACGCCACCGGCATTGGTTTGCCCATGGCCTGGTATTTCTTCAACATGATGTCGGCGTGCTTGCCTTTGATGAACTGCGTTCCGAGTTTATCTTTGCCCAGCAGCTGGCTGCGGTATGTTCCCAGATTAACCCATCCGGTATCCGGATCCTTGCTGATGATAAAGTGTGCGGTACCGAAATAGCGACCCCCGTCCAGCGGGTAATAGTGAGGCACGGGAAACTTGTAAAGATCGATTTTTTTGCCTTTCAGAATGTTTTCCTTACAGGGAGCCTTCGCGGCATCGACCCATTTCGGCGGAACCAGGTTTTCACCCAGCCTGGCCCACTCTTTATAAAGATCTGTCAGACTTGACTCTTTCGGTAATCCCATGATCAGCGCGAGTCTTTCAGTGGTAGTGCAGACACTTGTGATCACCGGTGTCTTGTAATCCTTGACGTTTTCAAAAAGAAGAGCCGGTCCCTGCTGCTCTTCGTTGAGTTTTGCAATATGCGACAGCTCCAGGTTCCAGTCCACCTTGGCTTTGATCCGTTTGAGAATACCAGCTTCTTCCGCTTTCGCAATAAAGTCCCGCATGTCTTTCATAATTCAATTATCCTCCTAATATAATGTTTTCATTAGCTATTTATATTGCTATATTATTGATGGTCACGTAAAAAGTTAAAATTCGGACGGCAAAGTAAAAAGTTCAAGTTCAAGGCGTCGCGAATCTTGAGGAATGAGGCGTACATAAAAGTACGCCGCAATGACGAAAGATGAAGCGCAACGAAGAAATCGGACTTTTTACGAAGCCGCCAATATTTACGCCTCTACTTTAATTACTTTCATTGCCTGTTCCATCAACAGC
Source organism: Desulfobacterales bacterium (assembly GCA_046485065.1). Lineage (GTDB taxonomy): Bacteria > Desulfobacterota > Desulfobacteria > Desulfobacterales > RPRI01 > RPRI01. Next base: position 2,626 of record JAWOHP010000067.1, read on the forward strand.
TGATAACCGCTTTTGGCGCCGAGAAGCGGCTTTTTTTCCCGCCGGCTCCAGACGGTTTCCGGACGGGCCTGCACGATGAACATATTTTCCGGAAAAGCAAAATCTTTGTCGATAGCCCACTCAATATCCATAGGCCGGCCATAATGCCTCTCGATTATTTTGGCAATAGCAACCAGTTCCTTGACCTCCTCATCGGCAAGGCAGCAGATGCGCTGCATATCGGGTTTCACATCGGAATTTATTACTCCTCCTTTGACCGAATCGTATACGCATTCGATGTGTTTGGCGGAGATCGTTTTTTCCGAAGCTTCCATAAGGACTTTGTCAACGACGAATTTGTCCGGGTTTACCGAACCGGAAACAACTGTTTCGCCAAGCCCCCAGCTGCCTTCGATAACTACCTTTGAAAGATCTCCATTAGTGGGATTCAAGGTAAACATCACCCCGGCTACCTTTGAATTAACCATTTTTTGAACTCCCACGCTGATCCACACCTTTTCATGGGAGAATTTATTTTTCAGGCGGTAGGCGATCGCGCGCGGCGTAAAGAGGCTGGCCCAGCATTTGCGTACGCTTTTAATAACCTGTGAGCCGCCCTGAATCCAGAGATAGGTATCCTGCTGGCCGGCAAAACTTGCGGTCGGCAGATCTTCAGCAGTAGCACTGGAGCGAACGGCAACAGGCAGATCAGCCACCCCGCATCTGTCACAAAGCTGAGCATAACTTGCAGTAATCGCCTCCTGTATTTCCGATGGAATCGGTGTTTTTTTAATCAGATCCTGAACCTCATCTGCGGCACTGTTCAATGCCGCCACATCTTCCGGGTTTAAACCATCCAGTATATGATATATGTTATCTTTTATCCTGGTATAGGAAATAAAATCCTTGTAACTGTCTGTAGTAACGGCAAAACCGGGGGGCACCCGTATGCTGGCTTTTATCATCTCGCCAAGGCTGGCATTCTTGCCGCCTACCGCATCAATTGCATGTTTATCAATTGTTTCGAAGTTAAGGACGTAGCCCACTTGATCTCCTTTTATTGGCCCGCTCCAAACGCTCCCTCAAAAGGTCGAGAGGGCGTTTGGAATATCAGCGACTATGGTTCTTCAGCCTGGGCCATGTTAAAGGTCATTGCCGCCGGATTATCAAGCGGCTCTTTTGACTATTGTAACTGTTCCTGTATCGCCGTCGACACGGACAATGTCACCGCTTTTGATGGTTGTGGTCGCAATCCCGCAACCGGTAACCGACGGGACTCCGTATTCCCGGCAGACAATGGCCGCATGGCTGGTCAATCCTCCGATGTCTGTAACGGCGGCTTTAATCTTGGTGAATACAGGCGCCCATGACGGGTTGGTGGATGGGCAGACCAGAACCTCGCCCGGCTTCAGATCAACTATTTCATTCAGCCGTTTGAGAACCCTTGCAGGACCTTCGGCCACTCCCGCAGATGAAGCAAAACCCTTGACAACTGAAACATCGGTATCTGATGCGGCTGCGTCTATTCCGCTGAGCCACTCTTTGACCCTGTCCGTTGTGACACCCCACAGCATAATGGTAAAGGGTTCGGCAATTTCAGCCGGCGGTACGCCCAGTGCCGGTGTCGGAGCCCATTCCTGGGCGATGGCAAGGATCTTGCGCCTTTTGGCAACTTTGTCTTTATAGTAGGAACCTCTGGTTGGGATATCAACTCCGAGCGCCCATCCTGTAACCAGTTCCGTTAGCATCTGCGGAATTTCGTAGCGATTGAACATGAAGATGTCATCCACCTGCTTCAACATGTTGGAATTAACCAGTAACTGGCCGAATTGCCGCACCTTGCTGAACCAGATTGTATGGAACCAGTGCTCCACCCAGAAAAGATGGTCTTCGGCATACCGGTAGATGGTCCGGACTGTATTGTATGCATTGTCGAAAGACTGCCGATCCTCGTCGGACTTGATCAGGACGCGATATTCGGCAACTATACGGTCTCTTTCCTGGTCGATTTTATCCAGGTTGCGTTCGATAGTTTCGCCTTTTTCAAGCCGCTCTATATAGCTTTTGATGTATCCGTAAGGAATTTCAGGAGTGTCTATCCAACTGCCTTCATGATGAAGCCAACCGCTCCCGTTGGAAACAAAAAACCAGGGATCCTGGGTTTTGATATAATCTTTCAGCCACTCCCGGCCGTCTGGTATCTTCTCCAGTTCAGCTTTTTTGGCATCCACCGATTTTTCGCTTTTGAGTATCTGAGACACGTCCCGTGAAGCCAACGCCAAGCGGGCCAGCCGGCAGAGTTCTTCTTCGGGACGGAACATAGATACATAGGCGCCGGCAACCATTTTTCCTATGGCGCTTTCGCTGATTCCCGGGAACAGTTTGCGGGTTACATCGCCAAACATGAGATAGGCCAGATAGGTTAAGTTGAGCATCTCGAAGTGGTATTGCCAGCCCTTGAACATCATGTTGACCAGTTTGTCAAAGGATGAGATCACATCATAGGAGACGTAGCAGCCAGTTGGGGCGGGTAAAACCTCCTCATCCGGAACATACTTGGGAAGTTGCGGAGGAATATTAAGATTCTTCATCTCCTCGCCCAGGGCGTTGAACTTGACCAGCCACTTATCCCACAATTCCTGATAATGATCGAAAACATAAAAAACACGTTTTTGGAAATGACCCGCTTTCTCGCCGATAATGGCATCCGGCGGCGGAGCTATGGCGCAGATGTACATGTAGCAGCCCACCATGCGCTGTGCAATACCCTGGGCAGGGGGTATGCAGAATACGCGCGTTGTGTATTGGGAAAGGGAGATCTGCCATGCCTCCTGAAAAAGCAGATCCAATGGGGGCATTGGTTCGGGGGCGTGAATCTTGTCAAGATACCAGAATTGTTGTTTTTCCCACTCCCCACGGTCTTCAGAGAACAAATGATGGGAAGGATACATTTCATCCCATCCCTCGAGTTCGGACGGAACTTTATACTCATGGGGATCAGGGAATCTGCCTGCGGTTTTATTGGCCATCTTCTTCCTCCTTTGTTATAGGGTTAGAAACCAAATTTATAATGGATAAATAAAAAAATCCTGTCAAACCAATATTATTTATGTTATCCATAAGCCAAGCTTATGGATAACATAAATACATAACATTTTTCTATCCAAAACCGGTTTGATTTTATGGATCAGGTTTTACACTATGATGAACTTCAATCAGTTACGCATATTTTACCATGCCGCCAAAACGTTAAATTTTACCAGGGCTGCTGCCGAACTCTTTATTTCCCAGCCGGCCGTCACCGCTCAGATTAAAGCATTCGAAGAGTTCTGCGGACTTAAGCTTTTCAAAAAAATAGGACGTTCCGTCTTCCTGACCGGTGAAGGCCAGGCCCTGTTCGAGTACGCCCAAAACGTATTTGAGATGGAAAAAGAGATCGAAAACGCCATCGATGACATCCGCAAACTCAATCGTGGCATCCTGCGTATCGGAACCACAAAAGCTTATGCTCGCTATTTCATGCCGGTGATGATATCCGCCTTTCATCGCAGTTACCCGAATATCAGGATTGAATTAAACGAAGGCAGCTCCCGGGAAATGGGACAAAGTCTTCTTGAGTTCAGGAATGAAGTTGCCATAATCGCCAAGGCTGAGGACATTGAAGGAGTTCACTTTATTCCTTTCAGCAAGGAAGAGATGACAGTCATAGTCGCACCCAATCATCCTTTGACGAAAAAAAAGTCCATCTTTTTCAAGGAACTGGCCCAGGAGCTCTTCATAATGAAGGATAAAGGATCCGGAACGCGCAGACTGGTCGACTATTTGTTTGCCAGAAACAACTGCAGCCCCAATATTCTCATGGAAACCAGCAACGCCGAATTTATCAAGCAACTGGTACAGGCGGGCGAAGGGGTTTCATTCCTGGTTCGGGAGGCTGTAATTCAGGAGATTGCACAGAACAAACTGGTGGCCATCCCTTTGAAGGGGCCTAAAATTTATCTTGATGTCAGTATCGCCCACTTAAAGGATCAGCAACTTTCGCCACCGGCCAAGGCTTTTCTGGATACGCTGGAAAAACTGCAGTTCGGAAGAGATATGACTCCCATGGGCATCGGTGGCTACATGGCCAAGATTCTGGCGGACCATAAAGCCAATAAAGGATAAGGTCTCTGGTTTATAGTTTCTCAATACCTGGGCTGCCGCCAATGCCTGTTCGCGTCCTTGTGCGCGGACCCGCCGAGCCTCCCGGCCGCCAGTCCCTTGTTTCGTGTATTCCTGAGAGCAGATGGAGTTTATTCTGCCTGGAGAGCCGTTCAATGATTTGAACCCAGGCGCATGGAATATCTGGGCTCACTTCACAGTTCCGGCCGTTGGTGCCTCCGCAAGGTCCATGCAGCAGGCTTTTGGAACAGCGTGCGATCGGGCATATTCCACCGGTGTAGGTTAACAGACAGTTTCCGCAGCCTACGCACATTTCCCGCCAAACACCCGGTTGAAAGGATGCTCCTAAAAAAGTTGTATTCAATGCCGGAATAACCGGAAGCGGGTCCAGGGCTTCGGCCATGGTTTGGACCCCGGCACCGCAGGCCAGAGAAAGCACTGCTTCAGTTCCTGCCGGTACTTTGTGGTAGGCTTTGATGATATCAAGTTCGCATTGCCGAAGAATGTTATCCACTTCAAAGGCAGGCGGAGCATTTTTATAATGAACCTTCCGTCTAAGCTCCTGTGACAGCATTTGCACCTCACGATCTCCACCTGACAGACAAACGGATACGCAGCTTCCGCAACCGACAATCAGAATTTTATCATATCCGCAAATTGATGCTGCTATCTCTTCGATTGGTTTTATATTCCCGACAATCATTACATCACCTCGTCTGGCCTGATTTTGAACCGGCAAAATGGGCGTTTACCTTCAGGGTGAGGGCTTCCTTATGCCGTGAACACAACGGAGTTACCGAAGCACCTGTTTTCCCGGCAAGAGTTTCTCTGAAGGCGGACGTATAGAGTGGCTCTTCGCATACCTTACAGTGAATAAGGTCAAGCTCAACGACCTCATCCCACTCATTAATCAGCATGTGCTGAAATTCAATAGCCTGCTGGGGACATATGCGCCAGCAATTGCCGCAGCGTGCGCATCGCGCCATGTTGTGCAGCAGCTTTCTCGTTGTGCCTGAATCCTTAACATCGATCGCATTGGCAGGACAGTTTTGTAAACAGGCAAGACATCCGTTGCAGTTACTGTTCACCTGAAAATAGGTCATCTAGTATCTCCTCATGATGCCGGCGGCTTTTCGAATTCGCGGATACGGAATCCTGTCGGCATATGTAAACGTAATTGCGCCGGGTTCACAAAAATTCACGCATTGAGGCTGGCCGCCGCACAAATCGCATTTAAAAACCACTTCACGGGATTTGTCGAATCCTATGGCCCCGAAAGGACATGCGGCCACGCACATTTGACACGATACACAGCGATCATAATCGATCACAACCCTTCCCCAATCATCCTTCCACAATATGGCATCCTTCGGGCATGCTGCCTTGCAGGGCGCATCGGCGCAATGCTGACAGAAAACAGGGAGAAATATCCCCTTTAAATTCCATTCAACGACATTGATTCGTGATCGGGACGGATCGATTTCTCCGTCATGAAAAAGGGAACAGGCTATTTCACAGAGTCTGCACCCATTGCACTTTTGAGGATCAACAGCCAGGACTTTTGGAATTGCCTGAATATTCTCATCTTTGGGAATTAGTACCGACAAATCTCCTTTTTTAAGTCGTACAACCGTATCTTCAGGGATGGTATGCCCGGGAGGAATGTCGTTTCCATATGAGGTCATTTTTATTGTCATCGGCGCACTCTGTTTAATAAATTATAGTTCAAACGGCTTTATGGATATTTCGGTCATTGTAAGGACAGGGATAAATTAATAATTCAGCATAATGAACGAATTTGTTATTTATAATTTATATTGAGAAGCAAGGCAATGTCAACCAGAAAATAATAATAGCTCATTTTATATTGCATTAAAGTGAAAATTAACATTGACATTATTTTTTTATCTGTTAAAAAGAGACCATTATTTAGGAATATAAATTCATGATAGTGAACTTTTACTCTTAAACTGGTAAAAAATCAAAACCAAGGAGTTTGTCATGGCTAACGATTCAGAAAAACTTTCATCGGCCGAAACACTACGCAAAACAAGGACTTTCGGCAAGGTCAGATGTCACAACCCGAGCTGCATGGAGAGAATGGAACCATCTCCGGGCGCATCTCACATCAAATGCGCAACCTGCGGAATGGAATATCGGATTTACTGGGTTAAAGGCGATCTGCCGCGAATACGCGGACCTGTATGGGAAGTGAACCGGAAAATTGCCGCTGAAGCTCTCAGCAGAAAATTATCAACAACAAAAAGCAAATCCCAGGCAAAGGAGGGAACAAAAGATGGCGTTAGATAGAAAAATTGCATACATCAATCTCTCCACAGGTAAAATTGAAACGAGATCGATCCCGATTGAAATTCGGAAAAAATTTTTAGGCGGCAGAGGATTGGACGCCTACCTGCTTTATAATCACGCGCCTGAAGGATGCGATCCGCTCGGACCCGACAATCCGTTATTGATCAGCGGCGGAATCCTGACTGCGACCTGTGCATCGGCCACAGCCCGTACTCACATAATGGCCAAATCGCCTCTTACCGGTTTGCTGGGCAGCGCCAACATGGGCGGATTTTTTGCCCCTGAGATGGCATGGGCGGGTTTTCATCACCTTGTTATAACAGGAAAGGCCAAAAGCCCGGTTTATATCTGGATTCACAACGGCAGGATTGAGATTCGTGACGCCGCCTATCTGTGGGGAAAATCTACTACGGAAACGCAATGGGCAATTCGCGAAGAACTCGGAGATGAGGATATTAAAAGCGCCGTTATTGGTCAGGCTGGTGAAAAACTGGTTAGATATGCCAATGTCATGACAGGCATCAAGAACGCCGCGGGACGTACGGGCATGGGAGCGGTAATGGGTTCAAAAAATCTCAAGGCTGTCGCTGTTCGCGGCACCATGGACATCAAGATTGCCCATCCCGTGGATGCCCTCGAATATAACAAGCAGTTTATCGAGGGAATCACCAGCGCTAAAGTCAACAGAACCCAGGGATCCCTGGGCACTCCTTTTATATGGGGGGCCACAAACTCATGGGGAGGATTGAGAACCCGCAACTTTCAATACAATCAGATGGAATACGCCGACGACATCGAGCCCGAAAGACTTGATGAAATTGCCACCGAAACCATTGGACCCCATCATATGACCGGGTGTTTCGGATGTCAGGTTCACTGCCGCGCCCAGTATAAAATTCCATCCGGACCCTATGCCGGAAAATACGATGAGGGTCCTGAATATACTTCCCTTGGAGCGTTTGGGGCTGAGCCGGACTGCAGAAAAGCTGAAACCGTTTTGACGGGAAACCATCTTGTCAATCAGTACGGCGTTGACAACCTGGAAATCGGCAGCATTATCGCATGGGCCATGGAACTTTATGAACTTGGAATTATTACAAGCAAGGAGACCGACGGGCTCGATCTTCGGTTCGGCAATGATGAGGCGCTTCTGGAGATGGTGCATCGCATTTGTCTTCGCAAAGGCTGGCTGGGCGATGTCCTGGCCGACGGAGGCATCCCGGCTTCCGAAAAAATAGGCAAGAATTCTTTTGAATATCTGGTTCAGGTGAAAGGCATGAGCAATCTTCATTCGGATGAGCGCGGCACACCGGGCCTTGCCCTGAACGTTGCCACAGCTTCGCGAGGATCCGACCACCTTCGCAGCAGGCCTGCTATCGACCTGTACCATCTGCCCGAAAAGATTTTGCGCAAAATTTACGGCAGTCCGGTTCCCTATGACGGCCCGTTAAGCTCCGAACATACGGATTACGAGGGCAAACCCTGGCAGGTCTTCTGGCAGCAAAACTGCTACATGGCTGTTGATTGCCTTGGAATATGCAAATATCACACAGTATTTCTGGGAGCTACCCTCCCCAATTTCGAGGATTGGCCAAAGGTGATCTACTACAACACAGGCCTTGAATTTACTCCTATAGAGCTTTGGGAAATCGCCGAGCGATGCAACAATCTTGAGCGAATGTTCAATTTAAGAGAGGGATTGACGCGCAACGATCTGAAAAAAGGAGATATGCTCAGTCACCGCTATTTCGATGAACCTACGCGGCGCGGGGCTCCGGATGTTGTCGGGCGGACTATAGATCGTCAAAAATTCAAAAAAATGGTGGATGAATTCTACAACCATTGTGGTTTGGACAAACAAGGCGTACCGACATCCGCGACCATGGAAAGACTCGGCCTTAACCAGGAACCATCACACCTATTATAGTAGATTTCAGAGAGGATAAAACAATGGAGAAAGTTCTTACTGTCAATTATCAAAAGTGCACCGGCTGCCGTCTTTGTGAATTGGTATGCTCTGTAATGCATGACGGAATATCCAATCCAGCCAGAAGCAGAATTAAAATTGTTAAATGGGAAGATGAAGGCCGGTATGTTCCTATGATCTGCCAGCAGTGTGAAGACGCGCCGTGTAAAAATGTATGTCCGGTGGGCGCCATATCGCGTGATGCGGATTATGGTTTCCTGACCATAGATCACACCCTGTGCATAGGATGCCGTTCATGTGTGAGCGTTTGTCCGTTCGGGGCAATGAATTATAACCAGGTCGATAAAAAGGTATTCAAATGTGATCTGTGCGGCGGGCAACCACAATGTGTCCGATTCTGCGATGAAAAAGCTATTGATTTCGTTGCGGCCGATAATATGACGGCTAAAAAGAAGCGCGATGCGGCAACCCGTCTCTTCACATCACAAAAAGATGCGGCAATGATGCAGGAACAAATATAGAAGCTCAGGTGGATAGGCTGAAGTCTTTTAGGAATAAATGCCAAAAATTTTACTGCCTTCAGTCTTCCACCTTCAGCCTATTTTTGAGAAACATAAATGGAAATTAACACAATCAAACTCCTTTCTGTCGGTATAGACATAGGCAGTTCAACTACTCACCTGGTTTTTTCAAATCTGGTATTATTACGAGATGAGATGTCTTCCTCCCGTCGTTTCCGGATTGAGGAAAGAAACATTATCTACGAGGGAAGGATAATAGATACACCCTTGCTGGATAATGACACGATTGATCTCAATAAATTAACCGGCTTTGCGAGGGACGAATGTGAGCGGGCAGGAATCGATCCGGCTGATATTCAGACAGGTGCAGTAATAGTAACCGGCGAGACGGCCCGAAAACATAACGCAAAACAGATAGCGGAAGCTTTATCCAGAGATGCCGGAAAATTTGTCGCCGCAACCGCGGGTCCCAATTTTGAAAGCCTGCTTGCTGCAATGGGTTCGGGCGCAACCGCAAGATCAAAAGATACCGGCAAAACAATTCTGTCGTGTGACATAGGAGGCGGTACCTCCAACCTGGCCATATCAGTAAATGGGGAGGTCATCTCTACAAGCTGCATCTCTGTAGGAGGCAGGCTGCTTTCAGTAAATTCAGATGGAGAAATATCAAGGTTGTCCGAACCCGTCAAAAAGGTAATGAAACATATTGGATTGCGTTATAAAACCGGCGACCGGATTCCAAAAGAGGATATTGAAAAAATTGCATCGGAATTGGCCGGAGCATTAATAGAGGTAATGACCGGCCCTGCGAATTCATTTCTGGCTAAGGAGTTGATGGTGACAGAAAACTTGAATTTCCCGGATACAATAGATGAATATTCGTTTTCAGGGGGTGTGGCTGAGTTTATTTACGGAGCTACCGGCAATTACGGTGATATGGGAGAAATTCTTTCGGATAAAATAATTGCTTTGTTACCGGAATTAAAAGCTCCGGTTGTTGAACCCGTCAATAAAATAAGGGCGACAGTCATAGGCGCGGGCGCGTATTCCCTTTCAATCTCGGGTTCCTCGGGGTTTATGGATGACAAAATATCTTTTCCAATAAGAAATATTCCTGTGCTCAGGGTAGATGTGGAAAGATCCAAGCTAAGCACCGAACATGTGGTATCGCAGGTTAAAAGCGCGTTCCAGAGATTCGATCTTACCGAGGGAGAAGATGTTGTAGCTTTATATTTCAAAGATCCGGTCAGGGTTTCTTATCCGAAGCTGGAATTATTCGCTACATCCATCGAAGCGGCCCTAAGCAATTCAATTGAAAATAAAATCCCTGTTATCCTTATTTTTGAAAAAGATATCGCGTGCAGCGTGGGAAATGTTATCCGGAGGGAAACCCGTTTGAAAACCAATCTGCTCTCACTCGACGAGTTAATGCTGCAGGATGGTGATTGGATTGATATCAGCGAGCCGTTAGTCGGCTGCCAGGTATTCCCGGTAACTGTAAAATCTCTCATTTTCAACATGAACTGAAACGGCAAGGCTTAGGTTCATGGTTCATAGTTACTGGTTCCTGGTTAAAAAAATAAACCAGAAACTACAAACCAGAAACCAGAAACCGAGTCTTTAAAGCAATCGGGCAAAAGGGGGCGTTATGCAAAGGTCTCAAAGGAAGTGTAATGAGCGTCAAGGTAAGCATCCATAAAACCCATCGTAATTTCACCGGCGGTCTCGAAACTGTCGATGTTAAAGGTAAAACAATCGGGGATTGTTTAAAAGATCTCATCGAACGTTATCCGGGAATGGGGAAAGTACTGTTTAAGCCGGACGGGAAACTGCATCCTCTGATCGAAATCTACCTGAACATGAAGAGCGCTTACCCGGATGAGCTTAAGAAGCAGGTTAAGGCCGGGGATGAAATATACATTACATTGATGCTGGCCGGTGGATAAATAGTTTCCACTCGGAAATGGCTCTTTTGTGCGATCTCAGTGTCAATCTGCGGGATTTCTTGTGCGACGTACAACGCGTATGTCTCCGCGCAATCCCTTGATTTCCTTGAGCTTGCCCAAAATTGCCTATTTCCGCATTGGAACCGAAATAGCGAGTACATTCCCCGCTGCTTTCCGCGGGATTAACGAGCGAATTAAAACAGAATCTATTCCCTACGGTCGAAGATCCACAGTGGTATGTTGCGTGGGTCTTCAAACTCATATATGTCCGAATTTGATTTCCGGATGGACACTAAGCAGATATCGCGCAGAAAAGAGGTTGATTTTTAATGCTTAATAAAACTTCAGACGCCGGAGGAACGGGCTATAAGGCTCCGGCAGTGCATAAGATTTTTAAGTTGCTTCGGGTCGTGGCTGAATCGCCAAAGATGCTCGGACAGACCGAGCTGGTACAGAAGCTTGGCTACAGCAAAAGTACGACTCATGGTTTGATTCATGCGCTTTTGAGGGAAGACGCCCTGGCACAGGAGCCTGACGGCCGCAGGTTTTACTTGGGTTCAGCCATTACAGATCTCGCATTTACAAACTGGAACTATCTTAAAATGGTTGAAATAACTCAACCTTTTATCAATGAAATAAGGGGACAAATCGGCGAAACCGTATTTTTGGGCGGCTTAATACGCAAACGTGTTTTGATAATGATTACT
>JAWOHP010000077.1:0-2941 GCA_046485065.1 Desulfobacterales bacterium
ATTCTGGGCAAGGTAAATAAAACTGTCATCCGACAAATCGGCAATCTTCTCCCCGGCCTTTCGCACATCAACTCCGAACTTGGTTCCCCTCACACCCATAACGGCAGTCGGAGTTTTAACAGAGGCATTAACGGTTTTGTGCTTGAAGAGTCGCACCACGTAAAACATTGCCTTGCCCTTCAGCATGCTTATGACAGAACTCTTCTTCTGCGCAGCCTGATCATTAACTATTTCATCGACAATAATCTTGCTGTTTTCGCCCATCGTTATTATGTCTTCGTTCGAAAACTTTACGCGGCATCTCGAATCCTTGAGAGTATAAAAATGATCCTGCTCATAAACCGCATCTCCTGTAACCGCAAAATAGGCCCTGTTCGTATCCTTATGAACCACGACCACATACCTGGTTGTGCTCTGGATTGAGCCTACAGGAGTTGTTTTCGATTCCACGAAATAATCTTCTACTTTCATTGATTTAAGTTCATCAGGAAGAAGACCCGCTCCTGCAGATTTTCCGCGAGGGCTTCCCGTATCAGCCGTGGACAGAGCAATCCATCCGGGCAAAAATAAAACCATAACCAGTGAAATAAAAAAATATCTTTTCATGTGTTCCTCCCTGATCAGAAAACAGATTAAAAACGGCAGCCCAGACTTATGGTATATGTTGTGCGTTCATAATCAAAAATATCGGCATTTGAATTATTGTCGGTGTAATTAAAAGCAAATGAAGCATAATAATACTTAAAGAATCCCTGGCTCACCACTGCGGTCAGGCCCTCACGTTTATCTTCACGATAGAGGTTATATAAAAACGGTTTGTTCTCAAAGTCTTTTTTAGCCCACTGGTATTGCAGAAAGATTTCTGTTTTGGTCGGAAATCGTGTAAAATATGACAAGCTGGCATATGGCCCGTCATAGGTGTTTCTGTCATCATCGGCATCCATATTGTCATAGCCCGCTGAAATGGAAAATACGTGCCTGCGGTTATCAAGATAAAAAGTCGGGGTGAGTTCAAAACGTTGCCTGTCATTATCAAGCCCTGATCTTGCTGCGGAATAGAAATCTTCAATGCTGTAGGAGTAGAGCCCTTTAAAACTGAAATACTGGCAGAAATGATGCTCATACTCCGGATCAGCATGCAACGTATATGAAAGCCTGTCGTTTCCGTATTCTCTTTCGGTATAACCCACTGGAATTTTAAAAATATCCCTACGTCCAACCCACCAGGGCCCGGTGATGATATCAGCTGACAGGAAATTAAACTGGCTGTAATCAAAATGTGCCTTGTTATAAAATGAGAGGGCTGTATTCCACATAAGCCCTTTTGAATCCCCAAGGTCAAATAGAAGATTTCCTGCAACACTTGTTATCGACGCTTCATCTTTCAGCTCTGCTGTCAACCTGCCGGGAGTCAGTGTTCCTCCCATAACCTGGTACGTATCAAGTTCAGGGCCGAAATTTATATTGTCATCCCACATGACGCCCTGGGCCAACCTAAGATTCCAGGATGTTTTCCGGGATCTTTCGTCAATCGCGGCCGTCAATTTTGCCATGTTATCGAGAACAGCTTTGGGCGGAGACGCTGCCTTGACAATTTCAAGCTCCTTTTTTGCCTCCTCGTAGCGTCCCATCGAAAAATAGGTCGCGGCAAGCTCAAGTCTTACCCTGTACAATTTAGGATCTATCGAAAGCATCTTTTTAAATTTTGCAACCGCAAGCTCCTTCTCTCCTGTTTGCATTGCGCTTGTACCGATCCAGAACATGATATCCATGGTTTCAGCCTTGCTTGCAATCTCCTGGAAAATAGGAAGGGCTCTTGCAAAGTCCCTGTCGTAATAAAGGGTAAGGGCATCAGCAAGCTTTTTATCAAGAGCCTTAACCTCGTCGGGAGTCATTTTACCTAGTTTTTCAACAGCCTCTTTATCGACAGCGCTCGAACCGACCGATCCCGACTCCTGGGCACCGGCAAATCCGGCAAAAAGAAATATTATCAAAATAATCGGGACAAAAAGAAATGAAAGCTTAATCTTATAAGGCATAATTCCTCCCTATGTTAAACGACTCAAAATGAATGGAAAGCCTCAATAAAAAATACTTTTAACTATGAAATGGATCAAAGAAACATGCTAAACCATCGGTATAATTTTTTATGTTTAGACATGTTAACCGATATTTGTCAATATTATAATTTAAGGTTATATCTGTTATTTAGAGCTTGATTTAACTGCAGACAGTGATATAGAAATCGTATGATTAGGAAAGCAAAAATAAAGGACATAAAGGCGATTCACAGCCTTCTTCAGATATACAGCAGCAAAGGAGAGCTTCTGCCGCGACCTTTCAGCAAACTGTATGATCACCTGAGGGATTTTATTGTTTACGTTGATGAAACAGGCGATGAAATCATAGGATGCTGCGCCCTCCAATTCTGCTGGGAAGACCTTGCCGAGATAAGATCTCTCGCGGTTCATCCTGATCATTTGGGAAAAAATATCGGGACATTGCTTACCGAGACGGTTCTTGCTGAAGCAAAAACTTATGACATAAGAAAAGTTTTTTCCCTTACCTACAAACCCGGTTTTTTTGAAAAACTGGGATTTGTCCACGTTGACAAGACAGAGCTTCCGCTTATCAAAATATGGTCAGACTGCCTGCTTTGCGTAAAATTCCCAAATTGTGATGAAATAGCCATGATCAAGGAAATTATGTAAAGAAAGAAGGCATGAGGCTGAAGGCGGAAGGATGGGATTAGGTGTAGATAACATTGTGCGGAAGCGGAGGGTATTTCCAGGTTCCGGGTTTGGGAAGAATATACTGAGAATCAACTGTCTGCCAGTAAAGATCCGGTTTTAATTCCCTTAACTTCCCGTCTTCAGGCGGCTTTGCCGGGTTAGTAAAACAATATGTCACCTGGAAAATGCAGATATTATCCTTCCTGTCC
>JAWOHP010000158.1:0-26988 GCA_046485065.1 Desulfobacterales bacterium
GAGTGTGGGGCGAAAGTTCCACCCAGGGTTCGAATCCCTGTCTCTCCGTCAGTTATTAACATATACTTGTTTCTGTATTTCGTACTATTAACCCTTTTCGTTCTTATATATGTTCCATTTCACACGACATCAGAAAAATTCCGTTTTCCTCATATAACAACTTGTAAAGATGCAAACCGGTTGGTATATAACATAATAGTGCAACCTGGTATCATTCTATTCTTTAAATTCTTAAAAATCATAATAAGATAACTCAGGAGCTAATTGCGAAGGTCATCATTCCCGTGCAAAAGGGAATTCAGAAATTTTTGCAATTGGCTTTTAGTTATAATTTATATTAACGTTATGCTTCAGAGTGGTTAAAAACATATCAGAGGATACACAAATTGATACAAATGAAGAAACAATTCACCGAAGAGGTGATTCTCTTTATAAGCATATTAAAGTGGTTTGCATTGGCAACACTCATAGGCACAATTGTAGGTTTTTCTACCACAATTTTTTTAAAAGCCCTTGAATGGGGAACAGTACGTGCAAGTGAATATAAATATTACTTCCTTTTCATGCCGATAGCCTTTTTTCTGAGCGTCATCATAGTAAAATATCTTGCACCGGAAGCGGAAGGTCATGGAACAGAAAAAGTTATTGAGGCTATTCATAAAAGATCCGGAAAAATCAATCCGCTTGTTGTTCCTGTCAAACTTATAGCAACAGTTATTACTATCTCTGCGGGAGGTTCAGCAGGTAAGGAAGGCCCATGCGCCCAAATAGGAAGCGGATTATCTTCCCTTTTTGCTGACATTTTCAGGTTTGACGACAGCGACAGGAAAAAACTCGTCATATGCGGAATAAGCGCGGGTTTTGCTTCAGTCTTCGGCACGCCAATTGCCGGCGCTATTTTTGGAATTGAGGTCCTGGTTGTCGGCAATATTTTATATGATGTCCTTTTGCCATCTTTCATAGCAGGAGTTACAGCTTATCACATCTCATCTTCTTTAGGCATAACCTATTTGTATCACCCCATAAGTCTGTTGCCTGTATTCAGCGAATCTTTTTTTATAAAAATTGTCCTTTCAGGCATATTCTTTGGCATCTGCTCGCTCCTTCTAGTTGAAATGCTCAAAATTGGAAAAAATCTTTCCGAACGACTTCAAATATGGGCCCCGCTAAAAGGACTTATAGGCGGTTTCTTGCTTGTCTGTTTAACCATTATTTTTTCAGGACAATATCTCGGACTTGGTCTTGAAACAATTGAAAACGCTCTCGAAGGCAAGAATATTATCTGGTACGCATTCATAATGAAAATTATTTTCACCGGCATAACTCTCAATTTCGGGGGAAGCGGTGGTATTGTCACTCCGATTTTTTTTATTGGAGCTACTTCAGGAGCATTATTTGCCAGAATTCTCAGTATGGATATAGCAACGGTTTCAGCAATAGGATTTGTCAGCCTTCTCGCGGGCGCTGCAAACACTCCTATAGCCGCAAGTATCATGGCCGTTGAGTTATTCGGTCCCAAAATAGCCCCGTATGCTGCCGTTGCCTGTGTTATTAGTTTTTTAATGACAGGCCATAGAAGCGTTTATCCGGCCCAGCTTCTTGGTGTAATCAAGTCTTCCTCCATACATGTTGAACTTGGTAAAGAAGTTTGTAATCTTGAGCCTCAGTTTCATCACAGAGGTACAAGCCTGATTGGTATATGCTTAAAGATAGTTAATAAATTCAAAAAGAAAGATAACAATACCAAATAACAGGATATCCTTAATTAAAGTAAAATGCTTTTTGATTCATATTCAATTATCCTTGACAAATATCTTGTTTATGAATAAATAAAACTCTTTAAAATACATAAAAAAACCATAAAAAGCCGTTGCTTTTTTATTTATCAAAACAATAAACCATTGAAAGGAGAAGTTAACAGATGTCGAATTTGATACCACCTCATGGCGGAAAAGGCTTGACCTGTTGTTTACTCGAAGGAAGTGATCGTGAAGCAGAAAAAAAGAAGGCCGCGAGTCTTAAGACCATTGATGTTTCACCGCGTGAAAACGGAGATTTGATCATGATGGGAATTGGCGGATTCAGCCCGCTGACCGGTTTCATGACAAAGGCCGACTGGAAGGGAGTTTGTGAAAATTTTCTTCTCGCAGACGGAACATTCTGGCCCATTCCCGTAACGCTTTCAGCATCAAAAGCGGATGCGGACAGCATCAAGACAGGCGACGAGATCGCTCTCCGTGATCCAGAAACAGACAAGATCATGGCCACAATGAAGGTCACAGAAAAATATGAGATGACCGAAAAAGACAAAAGATTTGAATGCGAAAAAGTTTATATGGGTGAAGGCACCAAGACAGCCGAAGAATTCTGGAAAATCGCAGAAAAAGATCATCCGGGCGTTCAGATGGTTATGCAACAAAAAGAGTTTAACCTTGCCGGTCCCGTAAAAGTGTTAAGCGAAGGCGGATTTCCGACAAAATACGCGGGAATTTACATGAGACCTGCAGAATCGA
This sequence comes from Desulfobacterales bacterium, assembly GCA_046485065.1. Taxonomy (GTDB): domain Bacteria; phylum Desulfobacterota; class Desulfobacteria; order Desulfobacterales; family RPRI01; genus RPRI01. Next base: position 2,514 of record JAWOHP010000158.1, read on the forward strand.
GAAAAATTTTCGAAGAAAGAGGTTGGAAAGAAGTTGCAGCTCTTCAGTTAAGGAATCCCATGCACAGGTCGCATGAATACCTCTGTAAAATTGCTGTCGAAGTGTGCGACGGTGTTTTCATTCATTCACTTGTCGGAAATTTAAAACCCGGCGACATTCCCGCAGAAGTCCGCGTAAAATGCATCGATGCTCTCGTGAAAAATTATTTTGTTGAAAAGAATGTTTTGCAGGGTGGTTATCCTCTTGACATGCGTTATGCAGGCCCGAGAGAAGCCCTTCTTCACTCAACATTCCGACAGAACTACGGGTGTTCACGGATGATAATCGGCCGTGATCATGCAGGCGTAGGTGATTTCTACGGCATGTTTGAAGCGCAGACGATTTTCGATAAGATTCCCAAGCCGACAGAACCTGGGAAGGCGCTTCTTTGCAAGCCGCTTATGATCGACTGGACATTCTATTGCTTCAAGTGCGACGGCATGGCATCTCATAGAACCTGTCCTCATACCAAGGCCGACCGCGTTATCTTAAGTGGAACAGCACTAAGAAAGGGGCTGTCAGAAGGCACACCGATTCCCGATCACTTTGGACGCGATGAAGTTCTGGCGATTCTCAAGGAATACTATGCCGGATTAACTGAAAAAGTCGAAGTTAAACTGCATGGAGCAGCTATCGGAAAATAAATTTCAAGAAAATGCAGCAGTTCAGACTGAAGACTGTTAGGCGGATTAGTTAAGTAGCCTACCTGTCTGCGGGATGCGGCAAAAATCTTGGCATCCCAATAGCATAAAAAAAGGGAGATGAAACCATCTCCCTTTTTCTTTCTTTTCTTAACCTTTCACCTGATCCCCTGAATCCTCGACCCCTTGAACCCTGTCTTATCTATTTTCTGTTGCTGTATTCAGCATAAGCCATGGCAAGCGTTCTGTAAACAAGATGTGCAAGCTTAGAGAACGGCAGGAAAGCAAAGAGATTAAATACAAATACAAGATGAATAAAATAAATAGCATATGAGCTCGCAGCCCAACCGGCAAGTCTTGTAATTTCAGTAAGCATACCTGAAATACCGAGGCCAAGAACAAGCCAGATCAGATACCAGTCCTTATAGCTGCTTGTCTGGTCTTTTTTATCCATCCTGCTTTTCATCAAAAGATAACCACCCGCGACAAGCATAACACCGCTTATGTTTGCGAGCCATTTAACCGGATTCATTTGAGAATAGGGGCCGTGAATCTGGAGGCCGTACAATGTTACAAAGAAGATGTTGGTGACAATAAAAAGCCCGATAAATGAATACAAAACCATGAGGTGTCCTGAAGATCTTTCTTTATTTTCACCGCACTCGGAAAATTTGCTGTGCTTTAATATCGTGGGAATAACTTTTATAAGTGCCAGGACATAATCCTTCTGGTCAAAATCCTTTTTATCCGTCTTTCCTGTCAAAACGGCGTTTTCATGTATATCGGAAACAAAATTTTTGATTCCGAGCGCAAAAATCACCGCAACCCACCCGGCAAGAGGAACAAATACTATGTCAACAAGCCATGTAGAGAAGAATTTAGAATGAACAACCTCATCACCGGACGGTGTAAAATCAAGCAGGCCTGTTGCAAGACCAAGAACAATAAAAATTATAACAGGAGCAAGGATTAACAAGGGCAGTTTCTTCGGATCATTTACAGCTTTTCCCCAACTTTTCGGAACAGCGTATTCGGCTATTGCAAGCGAGCGTAATGCCCCAAGCACATCCCCGGGTTTTGCCCCTCTCGGGCATTTTGTTGAGCAGTCCCCGCAATTATGGCAAAGCCAGATGTCCGCGTTCTTTAAAACCCTGTCTTTTAGACCCCAGGACGCCGCAATCATTTCTTTTCTCGGAAAGGGTTTGTTATCAGGGGAAATGGGACAAACTACCGAACAGGTTGCGCACTGAAAGCATTTTTTCAGCGTATCCCCGCCAAGCGCTTCAACATCTTTTATGAAGTTAACATCCGGCTCAATCAGATATTTATCCGTCATACCAATACCTCCTTAACAGTGGCAATAATGATGACTTTTTACGAGGCGATAAATAACAGATGACCCCGTAAAAAGTCAAAACATCAGAATCCCTTAAACGGATTAGGCCCAAGTCCCTCAATTATTTCCACGAAATCACCTATCATCTTTGGAATCTTGTCGTATTCATCTATTGCGATTTCAAACTGTGCGACCCTCTCATTTTCAAGAGCCAGGCTCTGAAGAGCCTCTCCGATTTTTTTCATTCTAATACTTGCAAGCTCGCTTCCTTTTACAAAATGGCACTGGTAGTCATCGCCGTGTTTGCAGCCAAGGAGAAATACTCCATCCATTCCCTGTGAAAGCGCATCTTTTATCCATATAACGTTTACCGAGCCAAGGCATCTAACAGGTATAATTCTCACGATATGCGAATAATTAAGCCTGTTCATGCCGGAAATATCAAGTGCCGGATAAGCGTCGTTTTCACAAACAAGGGCAAGAATTCTTAAAGGCGGATCATCGAAGTCATTTTCAGAAGGAACCTTAATCGCTTTTACCATAGATCCGATGCTGTCGATATTGTAGTCGGCAAAACCTATAATCCGCTCCGGGCATGCTCCCATGCAGGTGCCGCAACGTCTGCATCGGGTCGGGTTGGGCTTTGGCGTGCCTTTTTCATCATCATCGAGAGCGCCGAAAGGACATTCCTCCGTGCAGCGCTTGCACTGGGTGCATCTCTGGAAGAAAAAGTCCGGAAACGACATATCGCCGGATCTCGGATGAACCGCAACGCCCCTGTTTGAAGATTCAATGCATTGAATCGCTTTAAGGGCCGCACCGGTTGCATCTTCAATCGTCTCTTCCATGGTCATGCTTCTTCTGATACATCCGGCGGCATAAACACCGGTTCTCTGAGTTTCGTACGGAAAGCATATGAAATTTGAATCGGTATATTTGTTAAAAAGATCTATGTCACGGAATCCCGGACCCTGCCTGTAAGCAAGATTTATAACAGGATCATCAGCGGTAACAGGAACCATGCCTGTGGCAAGGACAACCATATCGGCTTTGACTTTTATCTTTTCTCCCAGCAGTGTGTTGTCGGCTTCAACAATCATCCCATCGCCGTTTTTTGAAACACTTACTATTTCTCCTTTGGTCAGAAAGATGCCAGGATCCTGCTGAATACTCTTATAAAAATTTTCCATGAGACCCGGAGTCCGCATATGCTGATAAATGACGTAGGCCTTCCCGTCAGGATAATCTTCACGGACGTATTTTGCCTGTTTCAAAGATACCAGGCTTGTCACTGATCCGGCATAGGAAAAATCATTGTCACTTCCTTTTCCGGGGCTCTGAACAAAAACGACCGACCTGGCCTCTTTACCGTCCGAAGGACGTGTTATTTTCCCTTTTGCGGCAATCTCCTCAAACTGGGTATTCGTAACAACATCGGGAAGCTCACCGAACCCAAGATGGGCAAATTCATTTCCCTCAGACTTGTAAGGTCTCCATCCGGCTGTTAGTATGACTGCGCCGAATTTTTCGCCGTTTGAGTCAACCGCAAGAATGTCCAGTTTGCCTTTATTAAATTCCTTGTAAAGCTCAATCTGTTTATCCTTATCAAGCTCTTTTCCGTTTGCATCAACCTTCATTTCAGGAGGGAGTGGAAAAGGAACATCAAATTCTATGTTTTCTCCGGGTTTCTTTAAAGTAACGTTAAAATCGCCGGGCTGACCGGCTATCCTGGCAACAACAGTGTTTGTTTTAACTGTTATGCCGGGAAATGATTCAAGTTCTTTAATCCTGTCTGAAATAACAGGGGGAATAATATTCTCAAATGGATTTTCAACCGGAAGCTGCTTGCGCACCTTCGCTGCATAACCTCCCAGAGAGGCTTCTTTCTCAACAACCGTAACTTCATACCCGGCCTTTGCGGCGTCTATCGCCGCTGAAATACCCGCTATCCCGCCCCCGATAACCAGTATCTTTCTGCAAAAAGCATCGAGTTTGTATGGTTCAGGCAGTGTTATTTTCTTTATCTTGATGACACCCATTTTCAGATAATCTTCAGCCATCATCTGGATATGGTCAATACCGCCTTCTTCTCCGGCTTTTTTTGTGCTCGGATGGGTCCATACAACCTGTTCTCTCAGGTTGACCCGATCCACAATGCAGCCGTCAAATCTGAAAATATCGAAATTGACCCTGCGGGAACAGGCGCCGATCACGAGGGAATTGACTCCCTCACCGGCTATATCCTGCTTGAGCAATTCAAGGCCTTCCTTGCCGCAAAGAAACGGGTGTGTTTTGACTATGCTCACGCCTTCTTCTTTAGGAACCGCACTCAGCTTTTCAACGTCGAGAGCCTCTCCGATTCCGCAACCAGTGCATATATATACGCCATATTTTTTATCCATGGATAACCTCCTACCTCCTCACCAGGGTTTGAATAGCCTTAAGTGCCATGCCGGTAGCATTCTGGTTTGACGATACCACATCGGCAGGCTTATTGGCACATCCTGCAGCAAACATTCCGCCCTTATTGAAATCATTGATGATGAATCCGTCAGGATTATAATTCAATTCCGCATGCGGTTTGCTTATTGCTGCTGTCGGTTGCATACCTGTCGCAAGAACGGCCATTTCGACAGTCTCTCTGATCTTTTCGCCTGTTACGGCATTTTCGGCAACTACAGTAATATTTTTTGTGGCAGAATCTTCACTTACTTCAGCCACTTTGCCCTTGATGAAAAAGACTTTGTCGTCGGCCTTTATCTTGTCATAAAACTTTTCATATCTTAAGCCCGGTGTCCGCAAATCTATATAGAAAATATAGATTTTAGCGTCAGGATATTGTTCTCTTATGTAAGTGGCATGCTTTAGTGAAGCCATGCAGCATATGTAAGAACAGTAAGGAAGATGATTTTCATCCCTTGACCCTGCGCACTGGACAAACGCAACGCTTTCCAGCGCCTTGCCGTCGGAGGGGCGTATAATTTTCCCCTTTGTGGGTCCATTGGGAGAAGCATATCTTTCCAGAATCATGTTCGTAATTATATTCGGATATTTACCAAATCCTAGATTGTCTATCTTACTGGCGTCATACGGAGTCCATCCTGTGGCCCATACGATCGCTCCAACCTTAAGATTAATGGTCTTTGATTCCATCTTAAGGTCTATTGCGCTGTATTTACACGCATCAACACATTTGGCGCATTCAGGCCCCTTGCATGTTGCGCCATCAATAACATAACGCATTGGAAATGACATTTCAAAAGGCCTGAAAACAGCCTTTGTGTTATCGAGGCCGAAATTGAAGTCGTTTTTTCTTTCAACCGGGCAGACTTTAACACATTCATCGCAAGCCACACAATTCTCATTGACATATCTGGGGCTTAGTTTGATCTGAACGTCATAATTGCCCGGTGCGCCCTCAACATTTAGAACCTCTGCCAGTGTAAAAACTTTAATTTTCGGGTTGTCTTTAATTCTTCTGAAATTGATTTCAAGACCGCAGGTCGGAGGACATAGCTTAGGAAAATATTGGTTTAATTGAGCTACTCTTCCGCCCAGGTAAGGATTTTTTTCAACCAGAAAGACCTCATACCCCACTTCTGCAGTCTCAAGGGCTGTGGTCAAACCGCTTATTCCACCCCCGACGACCAGAACACTTCCGCTAGCAGGAGCTGCTTTGTCTGCTGTCATGCTATCCCTCCGTGCTTAATAAAGTTGTTTTAAATTATTGTTATAAAAACCGGTACCGTACTTTAAGGCGATATCCTCTATATAGTTGACTATAAAAATTTTCACTTATGTCCGGATGCTTAAAATTTTTAACTTTCAGTTACTGAAGCTCACGTAAAAAGTAATATGCGAACGGATTTGAGATTTTTGGGAAATAGGTTTTTAAAGAACTGAGCGTTAAAAATCACAAACTGTTTGAGGGCGATAGCCCGAGTTCTTGTGATTTAGCGAAGTAATTTAAAATCCCCAAAAAGCTCATTAAGTGAGCATAGTAAGACTTTTTACGGAACCATCAGTTACTGTTTGATATAAAAATCTTAAGTATACGGACATCTTCAAACGGATATCGCCTTAATAAAAACCTCCAGGCGTCTTCCGACACCTGGAGGCATATCTAACTAACCAACTGACTTAACTTGTAAATCAAGGAATGATCTTTATGTAATCTTTCTTGAATACGCTCCATTCCTTCTTTGCCGGATCAAACTTTGAGTTAACAAAGCAGAACCAGTTTGCATCATCCTGTCCCGGATAGTCAGCCTGATAATAGAATCCGGGGTAACGGGTTTCCTTGCGGAACTGGATATGACGCAGGTGCGCTTCCACCGTCCATATACGATGATAAATTTCCCATGCCCTCATAAGCTCATGGAGATCACCGGCACCCAGCTTCTCGCAGTCTTCGCGCATTGTTGCAAGAAGATCCATTATGATTTCAAGGTTCTTGCTGCTGGTCTGGTAGAATGTGGCCGTTCCGGCGCCGTATTCATGCGTAGCTTTCATAAGTCTCAGGGCCATTCCGGCAGGTTTAACGTAGTTGGGGTTAATATCAACTGCTGTCGTATAGTTACAGTTGTCAAGATATGTTCTTACAGGTTTGTAAACAATATCAACCAGTTCTGCTGCACTCTGTTTGATGGCAGGTTTGAAATCAGCATGATCGCGTACGAATTTTGCCATTTCTTTTGCCGCCATACGTCCCTCAGCATGTGAACCAGAAGAGAACTTATGACCCGAGCATCCGACACCGTCGCCTGAAGTAAAGAGACCGACAACTGTCGTCATGCGGTTGTAAACCTTTCCTCCGTCGCCCCATTTGTAAGCGGCTGGCACCCAGTCATAGTCCGGACCTGATACCCACATGCCGCAGCAGCCTGAATGTGATCCAAGCAGATACGGTTCTGTAGGCATAACTTCGGAATTTTTCTTTTCAGGTTCGCAGTTCTGAGCGCACCACAGATTTGCCTGTCCGCATGTCATATCAAGGAAATCTTCCCATGCTTCGGACTCAAGATGTTTGAGTTCTTGCTTGCTCATTGTCTTTCCGAGATTGGCAAGAGCTGTAACAGTATCCATCATGATCGGACCGCGTCCGGCCTTCATTTCAAACAGCATGAGATGGTTACGCAAACATGTAGGTGTAACAGCAGCAGTTCCGTAAGGAGCATACTTCTGGAGTTCCGCTTTTGCCGCGTCGCTTGTCGCAAAGTCTTCACCAAGACCGTTTAATGTTTTGGCCTTGAAGAGAAGGAACCATGCGCCGACCGGGCCGTAACCGTCTTTAAAACGTGCCGGCGTGAAACGGTTTTCCATCATTGAAAGTTCTGCGCCGACTTTCATGCACATTGTGTATGTTGAGCCTGCATTCCATATCGGATACCATGCTCGGCCTTTGCCTTCACCAACGCTTCTCGGCATGTAAATGTTGACGGCTCCGCCGCAGGCAACCATCATGGTTTTGCACTTGATAATGTAAACCTTATTTTCACGAACCGAGAAACCAACTGCGCCGGCAATCTGATTCGGTTTGTTGGCATCAAGAAGCAGTTCGACTATAAAGCAGCGCTCAATGATGTTATCAGTACCAAGAGCAAGCTTTGCTGCTTCGGCAACGATTCTCTTGTATGATTCACCGTTGATCATTATCTGCCATTTTCCGGTGCGGACAGGATCGGCGCCTTTTTTCAATGAGCCCATTGCAAGTCCTTTTTTACCGTCAAGGGTCTTGCCTTCTGCCGATTTTTTCCAGATCGGAAGTCCCCATTCCTCGAAAAGATGAACCGAATCATCGACGTGACAACCAAGATCAAAAATAAGATCTTCACGCACAAGGCCCATCAGGTCGTTACGGACCATTTTTACATAGTCTTCAGGGCTGTTTTTTCCAACGTAGGTATTGATAGCTGAAAGTCCCTGAGCAACAGCGCCGCTTCTCTCCATTGCGGCCTTGTCACAAAGCAGCACTTTTGCGTCCGGCGCCCATTTTTTTATTTCGAAAGCGGTTCCGCAGGCAGCCATACCACCACCCACAATAAGAATATCAACTTCGCGCTCTTCAACTGCCGGATCTCTGACGGCCTTTGTTTCACCCAAAGGTTTATTAGGTAATGCCATATTAAATCCTCCTTAAGAATTTATATTCGTAATTAATCTTTTTCCAATTTGACTTGCTCAAACCAAACCAGCTTAAATCTTGGGTTTCGGAAGTACGTATCCATCGGCCTCTTCTGTTGAAAGCAGGCCGCTGTTCAGGTCATTCCCTTTAAGATTCAAGTAAGCATTAGCCTGACCTTCAGGAGTTGTCCGGATGGGGAACTTAAAGCGTTTAATAAGGCCATTCCTGAACTTGCAGGTCCACATAACATCTTCTGTACCCATCATCGGCATTACGCTGCTTCCAAGAGGTACAAAGTCAGAGTAACCACGTACTTCAATTGCCTGGGTGGGGCATATTTTTACACATGAAAAGCACTCCCAGCACTGATCGGGCTCCTGATTGTAAGCCTTCATAGCAGTCGTATCAAGAACCATAAGGTCATTGGGACAAATGTACATACATGCAGTTTTGTCCCCACCTTTGCAACCGTCACATTTTTCAGCAATTACATAAGATGGCATCTATTATCCCTCCTAATGTTGTTTGTATTAAATTCATTTTCCAAACCATCGACTCTAAATCTTTTAAACTATTCTGAGTTGTAAGCACCTCCCTTCATAAAACGGGCCCGTTAAAGAGAAGCCCTCTATTAATATTAATATTTAACAATTAACCTTTTTACTAATAGCCTGTCAAAAAACAAAGCTTGAAGCTTTTTCCTTTTAAATCAATATGTTAATTTAATTATTTTATCAAAGTTTACTAATATCATCCTGTATTTTTATTGTCAAGGACTTTTGCCGATGAAAAATCAGAATATCTAAATATTTACAGGGTTCTATATATCACAACCAATTGTTTATATCCTGAAATTATCTACTATATATTGTGGTATAGAAAGAAATTTTTCCCATAAATCTGATTCCGGTAATTTTTTTTGCTTCTTTCTTAAGAAATTGTTAAAATCAAATCAAACATTTTTAACTTTTAGCAGTTGTCAGAATAATGTTCCGATTGGAGCGGTGATTAGAAGCGGATTGACGAAGGGTTCGGCATTATTACTGCGGATCACATACGCATCCATACCCAAACGGAACATATTTATTTTATTCACTATACAAAAGAAAAAATCTGCAGACGCGTGTTTACAAAATACCTGTAAGAGGGAATGGGGATAATGGAAGAAGATTTTATATCGCTATCACCGTATGACAAATTTCGTTTCTCATGCACAAGCAATCTGTCGTGCTTCAATGAATGCTGCCGTGATCTAAATCAGTTCTTAACCCCTTATGACATACTTAGGCTTAAGAACAATCTCGGAATATCTTCAGGCCTATTTTTAAAAACATTTACATCGCATCATATCGGACCTGAAACAGGCCTGCCTGTAATAACAATAAAAACCAATCTTGCTTCCGGATCAATATGCCCTTTTGTAACTCCTTCCGGATGTAAAGTATACAAAGACCGGCCCTCATCATGCAGGACATATCCCCTTGCGAGGCTTGTTTCCCGAAACAGGGAATCGGGAAGACTTTCGGAATATTATACTTTGATAAAAGAAAAGCACTGCCTTGGTTTCAATAACGGCAGGGAACAGACTGTGAGCAAATGGATAATTGAACAGGATATCGAACCTTACAACAGAATGAACGATATGCTTATGGAGATAATAAGTCTGAAAAATCAGTTGGTACGGGGCGAACTGGATATTAAATCCGGATATCTGTTCAGAATGGCGTTATATGACATAGATGGATTCAGATCATATCTCTTTACAGATAAAGAACGTCTTGACGCATTAAATGACTCCTATATTAATACCTTAAAACAGAATGACACGGCACTGCTGGTATTTGCTTTATCATGGGTTAGGCAAAACCTGTTTTCAAATTCCTCCTTCTTTAACACATAATCAGGGAGTTTTTTATGAAAACCGAAAAGAAAGTCGCGCTTGTGCTGGGTTCCATAAAAGGAATCGGCAAGGGGATAGGTCTTGCGCTTGCGAAAGAAGGCATTAATGTTGTCCTTAATTATTTCGACTGGGAAGAAATGCTGGATGAATTGAAACATGATTTTGCAAAACTTAGCTCCCGATATATAATAACTAAAACCGATCTCTTGAAAACAGATAAAATACAAGGTCTTGTAGATAGTGTCATTGAACATTTCGGACGTCTTGACATTCTCATAAACAATATTGAGCGTGGAGGTTGGCCGGTAGTACACGGACCGTATACCTGCGAACAATGGGATCTTGAAATATCGACAACACTTCGAGCAAAACAGTGGGTATTTGAATACTCGCTTCCCTATCTTAAGACTTCAGGAGACGGTATAGTTATAAATATCTCTTCCATAGCAGGAATGGTCGGAAGATCAGGTCCCGTGAGTTATATTTTCAATGAGGGATACTCGGCGGCAAACCGTGGAATCTCACTTTTGACCGAAACATGGGCGAGAATCGGAGCTCCTGAAGTCCGAGTGAACGAAATAATGCTGGGCATAATAGAAACAAGACATGGTGAAAAGACAAGAGGCTGGGGGCTGCTGACGGATGATCAGAAAAAAGCTGTCATAGACCATACTCTTGTTAAAAGAACAGGAACCATAGACGATGTTGTAAAGGCTGTCTGTTTTTTAATAAAGGACGCCCCGTTCATGACAGGGAGCGTCCTCAGGATAGACGGTGGTTATGTTCTTGGCGGTGAGAAAGTTTCTCCAATGCCGAAAGGCATAGTATTAAATCAGCCCTCATAAAGCACGGCGAGTATTGTCGAGTTACCCTTTTCTGACGCAATAAGATGAGGAGTGGTGGAAAGATAATAAACGCTGTCTCCCGGTTCAAGAACAAAAGAATCGGCTCCGATCTTTAAAGCGACCAGGCCGTCAAGAACATAAATAAACTCTTCCCCGTCATGTATCGACATCTCATCTTCCGGATTTTCCTCAAGTCTCACTATAAGGGCTTCCATGTGGCGGCCTTTAACTTCGGGTGCAAGGCCCATGTATGTGTAAACCTGTCTTTCACCCTTGTGGGAAGTCGATCTCGATATCTTCATACGTTCATTTTTTCTTGTAACCGAGTATAGCTTGTCTCCAACCCCCGAAACAATTCTGCCGAATGCGCTGTCAAGCGCTTTAGAAAGCTTAATAACCGTCCCGAGTTGAGGCTGAATTTTATTTTGCTCCATATTCGAAAGAAGCTCTACGTCAAATCCGGTCAGTTTGGACAGCTCATCAAGGGAAAGCCCTCTCTCTTCACGAATATTTTTAATTCTTATCCCTATTTCATCCATTTCTTTCGGCGCTGCCGCTGCAATATCTCCAGTCAGTTCTTTAAAATAATCGGCACTTTTATCGTTTTTATAATTTTTTTCTCCCATTTTTTTCTCCCGTGGATTTAAATAATCTGCATTTTTTATTGCTGGTTATATCGCACCGACATGCCTTGCTATAACAATTCTCTGCACTTCTGAAGTCCCCTCCCCTATTTCAAGGAGTTTCTGGTCTCTGTAGAACCTCTCCACATCGTACTCCTGCATCAGGCCATATCCGCCATGAAGCTGAACAGCATGGTTGGCGCACATATACATTGCCTCGGAACAGTATAATTTTGCCATTGCGGCTTCTTTTGAAAAAGGCAAATTATTGTCACGCAGCCAGCATGCCTTGTAAAGAAGAAGGCGGGCGCATTCAATCTCTACGGCCATGTCCGCAAGCTTAAAGGCATTTACCTGAAAACGGGCTATCGGCTGACCGAATTGTTCTCTCTCGTTGCTGTATTTAAGCGCCATGTCAAAGCATCCCTGAGCTCCTCCAAGCCCCATTGCTCCTATTGAGAGCCTGCCCCCGTCAAGAGTCTGCATCATCTGGTAAAATCCCTGTCCCCTTGGACCGAGAAGGTTTTCTTTCGGAACTCTGCAATCTTCAAAATAAAGCTCACTGGTATTTGATGCCCTCCACATCATCTTGTCATGCATAACCTTTGTCGCATATCCCCGTGTTCCAGCCTCAACAAGGATACAGGAAAGCTCGGGCCTTCCGTCATTCCGGGTGCCTGTCCGGCACAGAACAGTCGAACCTGCGGAGATATTGGTGGACGCATTCGTAATAAATATTTTGCTTCCGTTGATCACCCATTCATTCCCATCAAGCACAGCCGTTGTCCTGGAGTTTGCAGCGTCTGAACCCGCGTTTGCTTCGGTCAATCCAAAACCCCAGAGAGTCTCTCCCCTGCAAAGCTTGGGAAGATATTTCTGCTTCTGTTCTTCATTTCCGAAATAATATAACGGACCTATACCAAGTGAATTTTCAGCTGCAACAGTCGCGGCATGCGATCCGTCAATTCTTGCAATCTCTTCAACCGCAATTATATACGAAAGGTAGTCCATTGCCTGTCCGCCATACTTTTCCGAAACAAAAATTCCGAAAAGTCCTAATTCCGCCATTTTCTGCATCGTTTCATAGGAAAATTCTTCTTTTTTGTCCAGTTCCCTTGCTACCGGTTTAACCTCATTTTCGGCAAATTTTCTAACCGAATCGCGCAAAATCTCATGATCTGTTGATAGGCTGAAATCCATATTACTTTCCTTTCTGATAATGCGGTTAATAGTTTTTATTTTTCTTATATTTAGATATAAAAATATTATCAAAAACGATTCAATAACTGATTTTAATAAAACTTCAATCAGAATTTATCATTAGAATTTATCATAGGCAATCATTTCGGGATCTACGCCAAGGTCGTCTAACATTTTGATTACAGAGTCTATCATCATTGGAGGACCGCAGAGATAATACTCGATCTCTGACGGATCATCATGAGATATCAAATAATTATCATATAGACACCGGTGAATGAATCCTGTTAATCCTTTCCACTTGTCCTCGGGCTGAGGCTCGGAAAGAGCGACATGATATTTAAAATTATCACACTTTCTTTCAAGTTCCCTGAATTCTTTATCATAAAACATTTCCTGTTTCGATCGTGCGCCATACCAGAAGGTAATCTTCCTTTTCGTATTAACGGTCAGAATCTGATGTAATATATGAGAGCGCATCGGGGCCATTCCTGCTCCTCCTCCAACAAAACACATCTCCCTGTCCGTCTCTTTGACAAAGAATTCGCCGTATGGCCCGCTCAGGACAACCTTTTCACCCGGTTTCAGATTAAATATGTAAGAAGAACCTATTCCGGGTGCAATTCCTGTAACTCCGGGGGGCGGAGTGGCAATTCTTATTGTGAATCTTAACTCAGTTTTTTCCGATGGCGGATTTGCGAGAGAATACGCCCTGTATGCCGGCTGTTGGGATATTGCCTTTAAATTCCAAAGGTTATATTTTTCCCATGAAGCTCTATACCTGTCGGCAATGTTAAATTCCTTATAAGAAAGATCATATTCTGGAATATCAATCTGAACATAAGCCCCCGCCCTAAAATTCAGTTCTTCACCCTGATCGAGCCTGAGAATTAATTCCTTTATAAAAGTTGCCACATTCTCATTTGACACAACTGCAGCATTATATTTTCTTATGCTGAAAATTTCTTCGGGAATAAGTATTTTCAGATTCTCTTTGACTTTCATCTGGCATGCAAGGCGAATGCTTTTGCTCCGTTCCTTCCTGCTGATATGAATCAGTTCGGTAGGCAAAATCTCCCCTCCGCCCTCTTCGACAATGCACTTGCATGTTCCGCATGTCCCTTTCCCTCCGCAGGCGGAAGGAAGAAATATCCCCGAACCTGCCAGAACAGACAAAAGCGAATTGCCCCGCTGTGTACTGATTACTTTATCCTTATCATTGTTTATAATTACAACGCAGTCTCCTTTTTTTACTACTTTTGCTTCAACAAGCAAAATCATCCCGACAAGGCTTAATATGACAAAGGAGAAGGTTGTCAGACTGATTACATATATCAATTTTTTGTTCCTGATTACATTGTAATGCCTGAAAAAAGCATGAAAGCCATAGCCATAAGACCGGTTGAGATCATGGTTATCCCGAAGCCTTCAAGCCCTTCGGGCACATTTGCATATTTCAGTTTATTCCTGATCGCTGCCATCGAAACAATGGCAAGCATCCATCCGAGACCTGAACCGGTCCCATATGCAATTGATTCAATTAAATTATAATCTCTCTCAACCATGAAAAGGGCGACACCCAGTATTGCGCAGTTTACTGCGATCAGAGGAAGAAAAACCCCGAGAGAAGAATACAGAATCGGCGAAAACCTGTCGATTATCATTTCAACCGCCTGAACAATAGCAGCAACCACTGCTATAAAAGTTACGAGTTTCAGAAAACTCAAATCGATGCCGGGGAGTCCGGCCCAAGACAGGGCGCCAGGAGCCAAAAGATAATGGTAAACCATCCAGTTTACAGGTGTTGTCACGGCAAGCACAAATATCACGGCAAGGCCTAAACCGAACGATGTTTCCATGTTTTTTGAAACCGAAAGGAACGAACACATTCCCAGAAAATATGCAAGTAGAATATTCCCGGCAAAAACAGAATTAATGAATATGCCGATTATATTATCCATAATCCCAAACCTTATATTTCTCCTGTTTGTTGGAAGTTCGATATCTATGTTTTATTTTTTAAGCAGTGTTCTCTGAAGCCATACCAGCAGTCCGATAATTATAAAAGCAGCAGGAGCAAGCAGCATAAAGCCCATATTTTCATATCCGGACAGGTAGAATGCCCTGGGAATCACATCAAAACCCAACAGCTTGCCTGATCCAAGAAGCTCCCTGATAAAGGCAACTGCTATAAGAACAGAGCCATACCCGATTCCATTGCCAATCCCGTCAAGTAAGGAAAGAAGGGGGGGATTGGCAAGCGCAAAGCTTTCAGCACGACCCATTACTATGCAGTTTGTAATTATCAATCCAACAAATACCGAAAGCTGCTTGCTGATATCATACATAAATGCTTTTAGCAGTTCGTCTGCTATTATGACCAATGTTGCTACAATGCAAAGTTCAGCTATAATACGTATGTTTCGGGGAATTACATTTCGCAAAACAGATACCGCCAGATTCGAAAAAGCTACAACCATTGTAAGCGCTATCGCCATAACAATGGCAGTTTTAAGCTGAACTGTTACTGCAAGAGCAGAACATATTCCGAGAATCTGGACCATTATGGGATTGTTTTTCCAGATAGGCTCAAAAAACACCTTCAATGTTTTAGTCCCTGTTGTTTTCATATATTATTTCACCTTTAAACAAAAAGATCCTTAACTTCCTGCGCCATTATTTTTCCGGAATCTCCTTAACCATGTTATGTCTGAATTTCACTGAAACTGCCTCATACTCTTTAAGTATATTCTTCATACTTGCCGAAAGAAACTTGCCGGTCAGCGTAGCTCCGCTTATTCCGTCAACAAAATTGACGCGGAGATCTTCTTGAATTACATCCTTCACAGCCCCGCGGGCAATCGATATTGAAACAAATTTTCCTTCTCTGTTTATAATCTTTTTCCCTTCAAAATTCTTCTGAAACCAGCTTCTCTCAATTTCCCCTCCAAGTCCGGGCGTTTCGGAATGCTTGTAAACTGTAAAGCCGGATATTGTTGAACCATCCTTGTTTATAGCCAGGTAACCGTTTATTTTCCCCCAAAGCCCCTGGGCATCAATCGGAACTATATAGGCCTCGACCGTATTTTCTTTTATATATAAATATATAGGCAGATCTTTTTCTCCTCTCTCCGTTTCTTTAACGATTCTTCCTGAAGGATCCACCCATAGAGATTTAATTTTTTCCGAATACAGCTTTTCAATATATTCCGGTTTATCATTCTTCTGATCATCAATCAGTCCGACAGACCTTAAAAGATTTTTTTGCCGATCGAGATTTATATTGCGAAGCTGATAGCCCTTAAGCCCGCTTGAAGCTATTGTCAGAAGAAGGCTGCACGCAAGGCACAAAACGATTGCAAATAATACCGATTTTAAATTGCTAGACATTCGAAACCCTTTTTTTCAGACGCATTTTTATTTCGACATAGTCTAAAAGCGGTGCAAAAAGGTTCATAAAAAGAATAGCCATCATTACACCTTCTGAATAAGCCGGGTTGAAAACACGAATTAATACCGTCAGCACTCCTATTGCAAAGCCGTAAACCCATTTGACTTTTTCCATACCGGGCGCACTGACCGGATCAGTTGCCATAAATGATATGCCAAAAGCAAAACCTCCCATGACAAGATGATAGAACGGGTTTATAGACAGCCATGCCGCAGAAGAGTCACCGGCAAACATATTCAGTAATAATCCGGTTGAAAGAACCCCGAGGATTCCCCCAAGAATAATTCTGTAACTGGCAACCCCTGTAACCGTTAGAAACAGTGCGCCGATGATACATAACATGGTTGAAGTTTCGCCAATACTCCCGGGGTATGTTCCTGTAAAAAGCCTTAAAAAACTATAACCTTTCTGCTCTAAAAGGACTTCTATGGTATCACCGGTTCCGGCCAGCGCCGAAACAGCAAGCGGTGTGGCTCCGCTGACTATGTCAACAGACTGTTCCTTGAGTTTGCTGACAACAGTCCATACTGAATCTCCCGTCATTTTTGCAGGGTAAGCAAAAAAAAGAAACGCCCTCCCTGTCAAGGCCGGATTTAACAAGTTTCTACCTGTTCCGCCGAAAATTTCCTTTCCGATAACCACTCCGAAAGAAATACCCAGTGCGGCCTGCCAGAGAGGTATTGTCGGAGGGAGGGTCATCGGGAACAACAGCCCTGTCACAAGAAAACCTTCACTTATTTTATGTTTTCTGATGGAGGCAAATAGAATTTCCCAGAAAAATCCAACGGAATATGAAACAAATACAAGAGGAAGAACTATGATAAGGCCTTTTGAAAAAGATGCCCAAAAATCAAGAGAGAAACCTGATATCAGATTTGATTGATATCCTGCATTGTAAATACCGAAAAAAAAAGTCGGGAGCAGAGCAATGACAACAAAGCTCATGAAACGTTTAAGATCTATGCTGTCACGAACATGCGGCCCTTCTTTCGTTACATTTTCAGGAGAAAAGAAGAAAGCTTCAAGCGCCTCAAAAAGAGGATACAGGTTTTTCAGTTTTCCCCCTTCTTGGAAATGCTTTCTGTTTTCTTCAAAAGCTTTTTTAATTTTTCCAAAAAACATGTCAGGTCTTATCCTTATAATATGCCTGTTTCGCATTCTTAAACAAAGCGCACAGATCTATCTTGGAAGTGCAGACGTATGAGCACAATCCGCATTCGACACAATCAAGCATCCCGTGAGAAAGGGCTTCCTCAATATCATCGGCGATTATACTTTTGAAAGCGAACTGAGGGAGAATATCTACAGGGCATACTTTTGCACAGGCGCCGCAGTTGACGCATGCTCTTTCCTCTCCGTGCAAGCTGCAATCTGCTGTTAGGGGCAACCTGTTGAAGAATGACAAAAAGGTTTTCGTGTAACTCGGTCTGTCAAATCCCGCCCTTAAAAATCCAAAAGTCTCGGATTTTCCTCCTTCAGGAAGCAATGCAAGGGATGTTTCATAAAAACCGAGAAAGGATTCTCTTGATGCAGTATAACCCCTGAATATTCCGCCGGCAACCAGCCGGGCCCTATTTTCATCCATGATACGGCCTTCAATTACATTATTGATAGGCACTCCAATCCTCGTTTTATAATACATTCTTTTTCCCGCAAGACTTCCCGCGAGAACAACGGTTCTTTTAACAGGGTATTTTCCTGTAGAAAAAAAACTGCCTATAAGGATAACATCCTGGCCGTTGATATACCATGATCGGTTTTCAGAAGGATCCTTTCTGATATGATGCAGCAGTACTCCCGGATCATCTGCGGGATAACTCCCCGCAAACTTATGTGTTACAAGGTTGTCTGTCTTATCGATATTAACAAAATCTTTTGATGTATGGACATACACATTCTTTACAAGATTTTTCAAAACGGACATGCCTGTCCTGAAAAGATCGATTTCTTCCTTTAGATAGACTTGAGGATCCGGCTGAAACGGCTCCTTGTTATCGAGGCTGACAATAAGGTTTTGGGGCATATAATCCGGTACCGCAATATCTCTGAACGGAAGTTCTCTGATAAAAGGCCATATACCACCGTCCATCATCGATTTGATTATATCATCTCTGTTATGTTTTTTCCCCCCGGAGAATTTATTTACATCAAACTCGATAAACTCTTCCCTGTTATCCAGCTTTATTATTATTTCTTTTATGACACGTCTTGATCCGAAATTTATCTTTTCAATTTTTCCGCTGCCCGGAGAAAGAAATTTTATGTCTGGATTTCTTTTATCAATAAAAAGCGTTGAACCAATCCTGACCCTGTCACCCTGTTCAACTATTAGTTTTGGTTTTATATAAGGTATTCTTTCGGGAAGAAAAGCCACAAAAGCAGGATTATCCAGTTCTTCAATCTCAGGGATGGGAGAACCTTCAATCTTTAAATCGAATCCTTTTTTTATATTAAACAGAACCATATAACCCCGTTTATTTGTACGTTTTCTCACTAACACTTATAAAGCTGTATTTCAACATACCGGTTAACATATTATTATTCGATTTCCTTCTTGACATTTAACACAACAAATCTCATTTTCCAATAAACAACAAATCACGAATAGGCTTTTACGCACATAAAAAGGAGGGTGATATGGCAGAAATTATAAAAAAACAGGTTTGCAAATGCGATCATTGCGGAAACGAAGCCGAAATGGTAATAACCTGTACACTACCGGAAACGGATAAAAGTTCCAAACCAAATGTACTGAAGGCTTCTGAAAAAATTAAAGGATCCGCAACCTGTTCACATTGCGGCAGTGAAGCTGACATTTGGCTCGATCTCTAATTAGTTTCCATCCGGAAATGGCTCTTTTGTGCTATCTCTGTGTCAATCTGCGGGATTGTTTGTGCGACATACAATGCGTATGTCTCCGCGCAATCCCTTTATTTCCTTGAGCTTACCCAAAATTGCCTATTTCCGAATTGGAAACCCACATGTGTCCAAAGTTGGTTTCCGGATGGACACTAATTACATTTTTATAATTTAATCAAAATTGGAGAATAAAATTTGCTAAAAAGGCAAAACCACAGGATGACAAGCCAGCGGAAAATAATACTTGAAGAGCTGAGAAAGGTCAAAACACACCCCAGAGCAGATGAAATATATAAAATTGTCCGCAAACGGCTCCCGCGTATCAGTCTTGCAACTGTTTACCGTAATCTTGAAGTTCTATCCGAGCTAAAAGAGATACAAAAACTTGAATCCTTTGGCACGCTCAAACGTTTTGACGGAACACCTGAAAATCATTATCATATCAGATGCATTAAATGTGATCGTCTTGATGATGCACCTTGCGACCTTGAAATAGGCCTGGAAAAAAAAATAAGGCCATTGACCAGTTTTAACATCATCGGCCATCGGCTTGAGTTTATAGGGATTTGTGATGAATGCACATCAAGCAGGAAATAATAATACAAAAAGGATAAAAGAATGGAAAACAAGAATCAGGATGAAGTTGATGCCTTGTGCCCTGAATGCGGACATGCTTTTAAAACTTATATAGACAGAGTATTACATACTGACGACACGAGAACCAAAGAACAAGCTCCTGAATGCCCTGTCTGCGGTTGTGGAGATTGCAAAATCGGGAAATAGCATCTCAAAACCGAGTTTAATCTATCCATTACTAGTTACATACCACTCATAGCAATCAAGGCAATATTGCAGAATGGTACGGGGTTCTGGATTATCTCAATAAAGAAAGCTTGTCAGAACTTCGCAAGAGATATTGTAGAAGTTGAGAGGATGTTGAAGGCTCTTATAAAATCATTAGAAAACAAACAGTTGAACCCTTGAATCTTTGAATCCCGGATCCCTTTCTCCCAACTAATTGGGAGAAAAACCATATTAATTATTACGGAGGATGAATATGGAAAAAAGAACTTTTATAATACCTGCTATATCTTGCGGCCATTGTGTCATGTCCATCAAGAATGAATTATCGGAAATTGCGGGCGTAAAAAAGGTTGAAGGAGACCTTCAGAGCAAAAGCATAACCGTGGAATGGGAGCCTCCTGCAAACCTCGACAAGATATTGAACACCTTAAAGCAGATCAATTATCCTGCGCAATGAAACATAAAAAACGTTGTTCGTGATTCGTCGCTCGATATTCGATCCACGGTCTTCGATATTCGTTGTTTTATTAACCCTACTCCTACATGCCAATAACCGGTAATGCAAAGCTCTCGATCCCCGCTTTTTTGATAAATTAAATTAAGGATAAAAATTATGGCTGAACAGAAGCTTTCAATACCTGTTTCCGGGATGACGTGTGCAAACTGTGCCTCCAATATAGAAAGAGGGTTGAAAAAACTTGAAGGCATAAAAGCCGTATCTGTAAGCTTTGCTTCTGAACAGGTATCAGTAGCATTTGAACCCGGGGAGATTTCATTAAACGATATTACTGAAAAAATTAACAGCCTTGGCTACAGGGCAATTACAAGTAAAATCGAGCTTCCTGTCACGGGGATGACATGCGCCAATTGCGCCATGAATATAGAAAGAGCCCTAAACCGTAAAGTTCCGGGAATTGTGAAAGCATCGGTAAATTTCGCAACTGAACGGGTTTCTGTCGAATACATTCCCTCTTCTGTTTCTGTTGAAGATATTATCTCGGCCATACGGAAAGCAGGCTACGGAGCTATACCTCCGGATACATCATCAGATGAAAAAGACTCTGAGCTTGAAGCTCGCAATGCCGAAATTAAAAACCAGACAAGGAAGTTTTTGACAGGGCTTGTCTTAACCATTCCCCTTTTCCTGTTAAGTATGGCGAGGGATTTTCATGTCATAGGAATGTGGAGTCATGCGCCCTGGGTAAACTGGCTTTTTTTTGCGCTAGCCACTCCGGTCCAGTTTTATACAGGCTGGGACTATTATATAGGCGGGTATAAAAGTTTAAGAAATAAAAGCGCAAACATGGATGTTCTGGTAGCTATGGGATCATCTGTGGCATATTTTTACTCCATTGCAACCATCCTTTTTCCAATTCTCGGAGAACATGTATATTTTGAAACATCTGCCGTCATCATTACCTTGATTAAACTCGGAAAAATGCTTGAATCCCGCACAAAGGGAAAAACCGGCGGAGCAATCCGCAAACTGATCGGGCTTTCGCCCAAAACCGCAACAATACTTGAAGGAGATAAAGAAAAAGTAATCCCCCTCTCCCTTGTAAAGAAAGACGATATTGTTCTTGTCAGGCCGGGTGAAAAAATACCGGTTGACGGAGTAGTGATTAAAGGAGAATCCTCCGTAGACGAATCAATGTTAAGCGGCGAGCCATTGCCCGTGGATAAGCATGAAAATGACGCCGTTATCGGAGGTACAATAAATGTAGAGGGCCTCTTAAAGTTTAAGACAACCCGCATAGGCAAAGAGACAGCTCTTGCTCAAATAATCAAACTTGTTCAGGAAGCACAGGGCAGTAAGGCCCCGATTCAGGCTGTAGCGGATCGTGTCGCATCAGTTTTTGTTCCCTTTGTTCTGATAGCTGCATTCGTAACTTTTGTTATCTGGTGGTGGTTTGGAGGAGAATTTGTTCCGGCCATGATACGGTTTGTTGCAGTTCTTGTAATTGCCTGCCCGTGCGCACTCGGACTTGCAACTCCAACAGCTATCATGGCCGGAACCGGCAAGGGGGCTGAAAACGGGATTCTTTTTAAAAACAGCGAATCCCTCGAAATGGCATCAAAGCTTGATATTATTGTACTGGATAAAACCGGAACTATAACAACCGGGAAACCTGCCGTTATTGATATTATACCTCTTGCACCCTTCTGCAATAACGACAATGAGCTTCTACAAATTGCGGCATCGGTTGAAAAAGGATCTGAACATCCCATAGGAAAGGCAATCGTTGAAGAGGCAAAACGAAGGGATATTACCCTGTTTGAGCTAAAAGGATTTAAGGCAAATGGCGGCCTTGGAGTACAGGCATATATTCAGGACAGATTTACAATGATAGGAAAACCGGGATGGTTTAAAACTCTCGGGTTAAATATTGAAAAATCCGAAAAGAAAATTCTCTCTCTCCAGTCAGAAGGTAAAACGGTAATGGTTGTAGCGCAGGAAGAGAATTTATACGGACTTATCTCTGTTGCAGATCAGGTTAAACCGGAAGCAGCCGAGGCAATAAGGCAACTGCAGAAGCAGGGCCTGCAAACATTTATGCTGACAGGCGATAATCTTATGACGGCCCGGACAATAGCATCAAAGGTTAATATTTCGAATGTTTTCGCTGAAGTAAAACCTGATGAAAAATCTTCAAGAGTTAAAGAATTGCAGCAAAACAACAAAAAGGTAGGAATGGTCGGTGATGGGATAAATGATGCTCCTGCGCTTGCTCAGGCCGATATCGGAATAGCCATAGGGACAGGCACTGATGTAGCCATTGAAACAGCCGATATTATTCTTTCAAGCGGAAATCTCCTTGGTGCTGCCAAAGCCATAAAACTCAGCAAAGCGACAATGAATACTATAAAACAGAATCTCTTCTGGGCCTTTTTTTACAATATAATACTTATCCCTGTTGCAGCAGGCATCCTGCAGCCGTTTGAGTTTTTCCCCGACTTTCTAAGACAGCTTCATCCAATATTTGCGGCCGGAGCAATGGCTTTCAGCAGCATTTCCGTTGTCGGAAACAGCCTGCGTCTTCAGCGAGCAAGGATAGAATAGCTTATTATAAAAAATTCTGGCATGGATAAGGGGCTTCATGGAACTATTAACTCTTTTTGAAACTGTGGCCGTAAAGGACGGTAAGATCTACCTAATCGGGCATCCCCATACAGGCCGGCAGATCAAGATCCCGGCAGCCGATCTTTCGGGTATTTTGGATCTGGTGCCGGGAGATATCATAGCCGCATACAAAAAAGGGGCGACCGGGGCTTCCCGCAGGGCATTTATAAATGCAATACTGGCGGCGAAACTCAACAGGCGTCTCAAGTCAATTTGGGTCCAAAAGGACAGCGCTATCTGGCTTCCTGCGGAAAAGATTGATCCACCAATGGGGTATTATTATCCGGAAAAAGGAAAAACCGCTTATTTTGAAGGACATGGCAGGATCACTGTGGATCCGTATTTGATCGTGCCTATCCCCCGGCCCAGGGGAATTGCGCTGGAAAGACTCGAGGCGGCGACACGGCAATACGGCAAGGATCCTTATACCTCACTGGCCGTTATCGGTCACGGAGCCTATACTTACCTGGTCCAGGCCAAGCGATTGAACGGCCGAAAGTATCTGTTCGGCAAACTCCTCCATGATGGAACGCAGTACCTCACTATGGGACACTGGGCTCGCATATCCGGCTGGGATGCTGGCACCCTCATAAGACGATGCGGGCTGGATTCCAGTTCTAACCCTTTGAAGTCCCGATAGAAACCACATGCAAGAGGTTCAACCCCTTTTTCTGAGAGCTTTGAATATCTGCCATTTGGGTCTGGGGGTTATGGGCTTTGGCATTTCGCAAGAATGCAACTCAGACTCCGCCAACGGCAGCAAATTCGCTCCCATGAAATCCGGGCAGCCCCAGTGGATATATACCTACGAAGTCGTTATTTAGTCTCTGCCTGTATCTCTTTGTTGACAATCAGGGGGCGTTGATATGTTTCCTTAAAAATTTCTTGCAGAATGCCAAAGCCCATAACCCCCAGACCCTTTAATCAGATTTTATGCAACGCTCTCTTTCCCTGATCCTAAATCTTTTCAAAAAACGCGCCTAAGGGCGATAAGCTTCGAATGTATTGCATGCCTGGAAGCTGCCCTGCTCATATCCCCGTTTAAACCAGCTGACACGCTGCGCCGAACTGCCGTGAGTAAAACCGTCAGGCACCACATAACCCCGTGTCCTCTTCTGGATGCGGTCATCACCTACCGCGCTGGCAGCATTCAGACCTTCCTCAATATCACCGGCTTCCAGAATATTACGCTTCTTCTCGGCATTATTGGCCCACATTCCCGCCAGACAATCCGCCTGTAATTCCACCATGACGGATAACTTGTTTCTATCGGCGGTGTTTGCTCGAGACTGGAGTTCGGCAACTTTTTGGGTAATACCCAGCAGAGTCTGTACATGATGGCCTACCTCATGTGCAATCACATAAGCCTGTGCGAAATCACCGGACGCTCCGAACCGTGAATGAAGCTCGTCGAAAAACACGAGGTCGAGATAAACTTTATGATCGGCCGGACAATAAAATGGCCCCACGGCCGACTCGGCCATGCCGCAAGCCGATTCAACAGCCCCGGAAAAAAGAACCAGCTTCGGTTC
>JAWOHP010000105.1:0-3756 GCA_046485065.1 Desulfobacterales bacterium
TTGAATACATTACCAACATCCACTCCGACTATCAGGGTCTTTTTGCTAATTCTTTGACGTCTTGCTACCTGCCTGCTATAATCTCTTACGGACATGGTCACTTCTCCTTTCTGCTATTGTTGTTTCGACTATTCAACTTTAACAGATTGAGAATACCATGTCCTCATTCCTCTTCCTTATAGTAAGCTGAACTACACAACCAGCCAACCTCGAAGAAAATGCTTGCTTTTAAGCAGAAATCAATGGCAGGTTATACTGACCGAAAACCGGCATTCCGCGTGTTATACGAATAAATATAAAAATTGTGGTGAAAAACAATTTTATATGAGTTGTGCTAAAATTTCCTTATAGGGATTCCCTCGAAAGAAAATATCATGTTCTTGTTCGAAACAATCTATTAGCAACAAATCTTGACACATCAGTTATTTTGAATTATTTTGGTTGCAAGTATGCATTAACTTACATGCTTGTAATACGCCCCATAAAAATAATTTGCTCCCTAACCCGCCGCTGTGCGGATAATTGTTCTGATCGGAACGTATTTAACTTAATACATGGAGGAGAGCATGACTGATGTATGGTTACGGAAGAAGACTAAAAGCCAACCCCAAAATATTTCGGACTTGAACAACCTCAGACGCACTTATGGCAGACTCAATCGCTATGATTATGCAATAGAAATCTACCGTAAGGCATTGCGCGTTTATCCCGGGTATGTCGACTCTTTGGAAAACCTCGGAAGCACTTACAGCGATCTCAAGCGCTATGATTATGCAATAGAGGCCTACCGTCAGTTAGTGCGCATCAATCCGGAGGATGCTGAAACCTGGTACAGACTCGGGGTCAGCCTATTCAGACTCAAAAGATATGATAACGCCATTAATGCCTACCGGGAAGCCATCCGCATATATCCTGATTATGCCAGAGCCTGGAATAATCTCGGAGTCAGTCTACTTAAACTTAAGAGCTATGATGAGGCAATAGAAGCCTTTCGAAAGGCAGTCCGCATTAATCCGAAGCATATATACGCTTGGAATGACCTCGGGCATATTTACGTCCTTAACGGCAACAAGGCAGCCGCCATGGATGTCGTCCGGAAACTGCGACGCCTCGATCCTGCGCGGGCTGACAAGTTATTCAATCTAATCATGCCACGCTGATTGCATTAAATAAAGAAGACGGAAAAGAGAAAAAACATCATGACATATAAAAGGGACTACAGCATCAAGCTATTTATTGGTCATCCGGTTGATGCATCTTTCCTGAAATCAGTAAAATGCAAATCTCGAAGAGAAGGCATGACTTCTACAAGTTGAAATGTTTGAAATATTTTGGCACTGCCGAGAAACCAGACGGTAAACTGAAAAAACAAACATCTACCTAAATATCGAAACAAACTGGTCTGCTCGGTTCATTATGTTGAAGATATAAAGTGGCGGATGCCCGCGAAGTTTGATGCCAGATGGACCTTAATTGTTGGAGGAATTGCAGCATAAATAGCCAGAAATCGGAGTTATTGGAAGTCAGGCTATTCAGGGGATACTATGCTGGTTAATGGATCGTTGTAGAGGGAAAAGAAATCTTTTACACTTGGCGGAAAACTGGTAAAGGCAAATAAATATTTGTTTTTTGATAAATAAATCTGTAAGGATAAAAAACTAATTATACACATTACTATGAAGGAGCAGAATGAAGAGGGTTGTTCTTACCGCCACCGTATTGCTGGTCGCTTTCTTTACATATACGGGAGGCTTTCAGTTTCTTAACAGACCCAAACCGGATATACCTCTCCCTGTTACCGAGAACACAGGAAAAACTTTCAGGGAGATTACAGGCGTCATAAAAACCGGGGAGACCCTCTACGATATCTTCAAAAGATACGGACTCGATGTAAGAGACTTGTTTCTCATGAGGAATGCGTCCGCCAGCATTCACAGGTTAAGGGATATATCTACGGACCGTCAGTACAGATTTATGGTAGATGAGAATAATAAGGTTCATTTTTTCAATTACAGCATCAATGACGATCTTTCCCTGAATATCATGCGGAATGAAAATGGCTTCAAAGCGGAAAAGATCGAAATTGAATATGAAAAAAGAATAGGTCAGATAGGAGGTGTTTTAAAAGACAGCCTTATAGCATCAATAGGCGATGGTCTGGAAAGGACTTCACTGGCACTCAACATATCTGATATATTCGCGTGGGACATCGACTTTACGACAGACCTGAGAAACGGTGATACATTCAAGGTAGTTGTCGAGGAACTATACAAGGACAACGAGTTCAGGAAATACGGGAATATAGTGGCTGTCGAATTTGTCAACAACGGCAAAGAATATAAAGCATACAGATTTGAGTATAATGGGAAGGCCGGTTATTATGACGATGAGGGGAAAGCATTAAAGAAGGCATTCTTAAAGGCCCCCTTAAGCTTCAGAAGAATCAGCTCCAGATTTTCGAATAGCCGGTTACATCCTATTCTCAAGAGATACAGAGCACATCATGGAATTGACTACGCCGCGCCTCAAGGCACGCCTGTATCGGCCGTGGGAGAAGGCACGGTTACCTTTTCAGGCTATCAGGGGGGTTACGGAAAACTTGTTATGATCAGGCACCATAACGGATACAGGACTTGCTACGGTCATCTATCAAGGATCGTTAAGGGTATTACCCCTGGTGTTAAAATTGATCAGGGTGAAGTTATAGGATATGTCGGTTCCACCGGACTTGCGACAGGCCCGCACCTTCATTACGAGATGAGTGTAAACAATAAACCGGTAAATCCCCTGAGAATCAAAATCCCCAGCGGTGAGCCGCTGCCTGAAGTTGCGTTGGCGGAATTTGGCTCCTTTCGCGAACAACTGTCGAAAAGATTCGCATCCATAACACCTGAATCTATTCTGGCCACTGGGAATAATCGCAAAGATTCGGCAGATGACGCCTGATGTCACGAAGCTATAACTGATTACGATACTGCACCAGCATGCCTTTTCTTGCTGGCTCCAGCGCTTCTCTTCTGACCTTATCCTCCTTCCTGCTATACGTAACAAAATGACAGTTGACAGTTTATAGGCAACTGGTCATTATCTATCTGTTTTTCTTATTGAATTACCCAATAAGGAGTCAGATATGACCAGTCTAAGTTTAGATGAAAATCAGAAGCGTTTTTTGTCAGAAAGTTTAGCGGTTTCTTCTTTTAAATCATCCGAGAGTACCAGGCCAGTTTTTTTCCCATCTGTTGATCCCCGTTTTGAATCACCCTCTAAAAGCAGCATAGAAGCGCTTCATAAGATTTTAAAACGCCTTGCCGGAATGGAACTTCCGGGGAAGGAACATGTTGAAGCCTATCTTCGCTATGTATGCCGTCGTAACCGCAGGCCCAGGACATTATCCAGTTTATATACCAACATTGTTCTTTTTCTGTGCATGATAAAGGACAACGGCAAGACAAGCGTTGAAGAAATCACAAGAAGGGATGCAGAGGCTTTTATTGAGCATGAGCAGGATCGGGGCATAGTGATTACGACAATCAGGACAAAGCTTGTTTGTGTTCGAGCCTTTCTACGGTATTTGGTGGAAGAGGAGATTGTTTTGCCGGATGTTCTTGGCAGGAGGATACGCTTGCAGTTACCGGATCGGTTACCCAGAGCCATGGATCCCGACGATTTACGGCAACTGCTTTCGGTCATTGAGCATACACGGGATCGAGCCATGATCCTGGTATTATTGAGAACGGGGATGAGGATTGGGGAGCT
>JAWOHP010000058.1:0-6456 GCA_046485065.1 Desulfobacterales bacterium
ACACCGGACACTTTTACTGGATCTATCTTAGCTCCATCTTCGGGTGCCACCCAAACATCAGGGAAGAAGTCCGCCCGGTCGTTTTTTGTTGCACGCCACCAGGATTCGATCTTCGTAAGATCGGCATTGAAACGACCGACATAGATCTCAACTTCCCGGCCTCCGCCTGCAATGCGGTTCGCTCCCAAACCCACCTTATAAGGCCCCGTCATCGCCATAATGCGGTGATGATTGCTCCAACGGGGATGATAGACTTCATGCCCTTCAATGCCAGGCGCGCCATTGATCCTGACCTGCCATTTCTTTTTGTTTTGCAGCTCAACAATCGTCAGATTCCTGTGGGCTCCATCGAAAATCCAGTAATATGTTTTTCCCTTAACCGTCGTTAACGCCGGCCAGCAGCCCTTGGTAAGGATTTCTA
Source organism: Desulfobacterales bacterium (assembly GCA_046485065.1). Classification (GTDB taxonomy): domain Bacteria; phylum Desulfobacterota; class Desulfobacteria; order Desulfobacterales; family RPRI01; genus RPRI01. The sequence continues at coordinate 422 of JAWOHP010000058.1, forward strand.
ATGATTTGTTTGGCAGATGAGCGACGCCGCCACCAGGCCAGGGCAAATTGCCCCCCGCCATTTTGCCGTCCGCCGACAGCTGAAAACTGTCAATATTCACCGGCGCCTTATCCCAGACAAGCTCACCAGCGCCGGGACTGTCCAGCGGCATCCGATAAACCGCCCGACAATGAAATCCTCCCTCCATCATCTCTTCATGCCCATAATAAACCCACTCCCGGCCGTCACGAGGCTCCCGCCATAGCGCCAGTCCGAACCCGCCAACCAACTCACGCAAGCCCGAACCGTCCCAGTTAACCACGAAAATCATCTTCCGAATACGATCTGAATAAACCACCCGGTCCCCGCACGGCGTGATCAGGGGCTTCATATAATTCCCGAATGTATCCATGATCGCCCGCTCGCCTTTTCCGTCACCTGTGTCCAGACCCATCAATCGCAAGGTGCTGCCCAGAGCATCAACATCACGACCGTCGCCCATGTCCTGAACCCAGACAACACGAAAACGAGGCTCGAAGGAGATGTCAAGTTCAGGTTGGCCTGTCCCCATGGTTGTCTTTTGCGGTGAAGTGGCGAATTGCGACGAAATATAAATAAGGCTTAAACCAACTGTTAAAACCACCAGAATGACTAAAAATATCTTTGTTTTCATTATCCTCTTCTAAAATTATGCTTGCCGAATAATCTAATCTCTGGTCAACAGACATCAGGATGCGCCGTACTGCTCGACAAAACTATATACAGAATCGATCAAACTCACTGTGTCAGGGCTTTATAAAAAGTATCGGCAATGATCTGGTGACCCGCATCGTTAGGGTGAAGACTGCTGGCCATGTAGTTTTGATTCCAGCCTAAAGCCACCTCGATGTCTGCACAGGCAATACCTTCGCTTTCAGCCAATTGACGTATCCTCCGGCTTAAATCAATCATAAACGGTTTTCTCCATGCCCATTCATCAAAACAAGGACCCAAAGTCGCGATCACGGGTATGGTCCCGTTTTCTCTGGCTCTCTCGATGATGTATTGAAGATTGGCTATGGTATCCTCCGGGTCCGCGAGGCCGGCATCGTTTGTTCCAAAGTAGATCGTAATATATCGGGGATTATATAAGAGTAGAAATTTATCTATCATTGAAGCACCATATGAACTGTACGCGCCACCAACACCTTCATTAATGATAGTTTTAACCCAACGGGCAGACAGCAGGGGAACATAACTCTTGGCGTAACTTGTAGCCCCATCGCCAAAAGTGATGCTGTCCCCCAGCGCCACACAAATATCCTTCCGACTGTCAAGAATCGCCACGGATGCAATATCCGAATCCACACTCTCTCCATATCCATTAACAGCAGTTATCACATAATAATATATCATGCCTTGTGTCAATGCCTTATGGTTGTAAGGACTCGTTACATCTGTAATCTTCGTCCCCCTCGTGCTCGATACATCAGCCGATGTAGACCAGTAAAGATTATAGGTCATAGCATTATCAACATCATCCCAACTGATCGTGGCCTGACGATCGCCAGCTATTGTTTCTACCACTGTTGGGGGCGAGGGGACGTTCCCCTGATCGGGAGTAACCGATACCTCCTGTGATTCAATGCTCTCTCCATAATCGTTGACACTTGTCACCACATAATAATAGTTTGACCCGTTGGTCAAATCAGTATGAGTGTAGGGACTTGATGCATTATCAATCCTGGTACCGTTTCCCTTAGTTACACCACTGAATGTTGACCAGTAAATGTTATGGGACGTGCCGGAATCTTCCGCTTCGACGTCGGTCCAGCGTATAATCGCTTTCCTGTCAAAACCGAATGCCACGACATCCTTCGGAGGCAGGGGGGGGGCAATATGACTAGGTGTTGCAGATACCTCAAGGGATTCTGTACTTTCACCATACTGATTGACCGCAGTTACCACATAAAAGTAGGTGGTGCCGTTGTTTAAACCGCTGTGATAATAAGGACTGGACACGCCAGCGATTTTCGTGCCCGTCTTCTTCGAAGCCCCCGCCGTTGTTGACCAGTAGATATTATAAGTTGTCGCCCCGCCGACATCTCCCCAGGATAATCTGGACTGTGCGTTTCCCCCGGCAGATATAATGTTTTCTGGCGCCAGTGGTGCGGTATTCGTACTGGAACTTCCTCCCCCACCGCCGCCTCCGCAGGAAATTAAAAGCAGGCTGAGCATAGCAAAAATGATATATGTTTTTATTTTCATATAATAATTTCTTCCCCCATCATCATAACATCCATAATATTATACTTTACTGCATCTAATAAAGATATCTTCCCTCGGATGCCCTGATCGGAATTACATTATAAATAATCAGTTCAAATCAGGTACACATGAGGAATGGGCACTATGAAGCGTCCTCCCCATTCCCTTATATAATCCATCTGCGCAACAATCTCTTCCTTGATATTCCAGGGAAGGATCAGAACATAATCCGGTTTATCTTCCCGGATCTGATCAGGATGCTTGATCGGAATGCGACTCCCCGGCAAATAACAGTTCTGCTTGTGAGGACTCCGGTCGACGGTATAGTCCAGAAAATCAGTCCGGATTCCGCAATAATTCAGGAGCGTGTTCCCCTTGGCCGGTGCGCCGTATCCGACAATTTTTCTTCCTTGATTCTTGAGGCCGATGAGAAGTTGCAGAAGATTGCGCTTAAGAGACCGGACTTTCTTGTCAAAAGTAAGATAGTAGTCAATATTACCATATCCTTGGCTCATTTCTCTCGCCTTCAGTTCAGCCACACGGGGGGAAAGAGTTTTGCTCCGGTCCTCGGCATTCGCTGCATAAATTCGCAGTGAGCCGCCATGTGTCGGCAGCTCCTCCACATCAAAGATTGTCAGCCCGTGCTCTCTGAATATTCGCTTAACTGCAATAAAAGAAAAATAAGAAAAATGCTCGTGATAAATCGTATCGAACTGGGTATCTTCCATTAATCTGGCCAGGTGTGGAAACTCCATGGTAATCAGTCCGTCGGCTTTTAGAGCTATTTTCAATCCCTTTACAAAATCGTTCAGAGCGGGATTGTGGGCCAGGACATTGTTCCCGATAATCAGATCAGCCTGCCACCCTTTTTGCCGCATCTTCGCGGCATAGGCTTGGTCAAAAAAGGTGATTTCCGTGGGAATGCCCTTTTTCTGAGCCGAATGAGCCGTGTTGGCCGCCGGTTCGATGCCGAGAACGGGTATGTTGTGCTTTTTGAAATACTGCAGGAGATAGCCGTCATTGCTCGCAATCTCGACAACAAATTTATTTTCATTAAGGCCGAATCGTTTGACGACCATATCAACATAATGCTTGCAATGCTCGAGCCAGCTATCCGAATATGAAGAAAAATAGGCATATCCGGCATGAAAAATATCCTTTGTCTTTTCAAATTCTTCCAGTTGCACCAGCATGCAGTTTTCGCAAACATAAACGTCCAGCGGATAATAAGGTTCCATTTTATGGAGATCATCTATGCTGAGATATGAATTTGATAAGGGAGACGCACCAAGGGATATGAAAAGATGGCGAAGGGGTGTATTACAAAACCGGCATTGCATGGTTTTCAAAACTCCTCTGGTAAACAATTTGTTCAGCCTTATAATGTGATACCAAAACAGCAAACATTTTCACGGCCACTTACCCTTTCAGGATCTTGAATGAAAGGTCCATCGCAATTTTTCATCAAGAAGTCCCCGTTCTCTCAGGGAATCGATAATTTTAAGTCTCATGAAATTCGTGTTTCTGAAATTCTGTTCCCGGAAAGTCATGGCTTCCAGGCCCTCTCTCAATTCCTGAACAGTTGTATCAAGATCATATTGCGGCTGATGTTGTGGTGCCAATGTCCGGAACAGATCGAAATTGACCCGGTAGGAACGCTTGTCAGGCTGGGCGTCCCTGTTGATGGAAACTTCTGTCCCGGGTATTACCCTCGCCACTGCTTCTGCGAGATCACGCACCTGATAGTTCCATTCATTTGTTCCCGCATTTACCACCAGAAAAGGGCCCCCTGCACCGAGAGATCTTTCTATTCCCCAATCAATCGCTCTTGCCATATCTTTGATATGAATCAGAGGGCGCCAGGGAGTCCCATCGCTCAAGATGGTAATTCTGCCGGAAGCAACTGCGGAAGCCACAAAATCATTCAAAACCAGATCCAATCTCAGCCGTTCGCTCATACCACAGGCCGTTGCAAATCTCAGGCAGGTAATCCGGAAATCTCCGCTGGCCAGACTCTCCAATTCCCTCTCAGCATAAACCTTGGATTTTGCATAAGCCGTCAATGGATTAAGAGGAGATGTTTCCGTCATCGCCTTCTCTTCGGCAAAACCATAGGTGCTGCAGCTTGAAGCGAAAACAAATGATCTAACGCCAGCCGCCTTCGCTTTGATTGCCAAAGCTACCGCCGACCTGTAATTGATATCGAGAGTCACCTCTTCATATTTATTTCCAATGGGATCATTCGAAATAGCCGCAAGATATATAATGGCATCAACATCCTTCAGGATCGGCTCGGTGACGTTTCGCACATCGGCAAAATATTGCCTGTCCAGATAACATTCAGGCAGCAGATGCACATTAGTCAACTGACTGGCAAAATAACCCGTATCATAGCCTATCAGCTTCGCATCCGGGTGGTTTGTCCTTAAGTGATTCACAACGGAAGGGCCTATGTAACCCATATTTCCAGTAATCAAAATATTCATAGCAACTCCCTATCACACGGCAGCTCGTCTTGTTGAAAATTTGTGTTTTCAATCATAACTCGATCAAAATAGCAAGGATATTTTGTTTCCGTATTTAGCTTTATAGTCGGTATAGGGGAAGGCCTCACGGCCTTTTCCGACAGATGGCCTTCAATGTGTTCCGAGTAACAATGCAAAACCGTTCCACAAAAATGTCCTGAGAATCGGGTGAACAGACTTTTAAATTGGCTTACAATAATAAGATTATAGTTTTTCCCCTATATCGGCTATTATTCTCTCAGCAATGAGTCTGTTTCCTCTAGGGCCCACATGACAATAATCAATATAAATTGGTCCAGCAATATTATTAAATAAATCTCCCATGAAATAAACATTTTCATCTTCTCTTTTAGAGAGAGATTCTTTTGCTTCTAAATAGACCTGATATTGAGATTCAACAAACACTGGCGACGCTTTATTTATAATGTCCTTCTCATAGGGGAGCTTTTCCCTGTTTAGACAAAAAAGGTTGGGCTGCCAAAAGAAAAAGGCCTTGAATTTATATTCGTTGGCTAATGCTTGCACTTGTTTTATATGAGCTTCATACATCTTTATCACAGCTTTGGCATTCATTTTGATCTTCGGGCTAATTTTTTTATCCCATTCCTTGGATCCGTCTTTGTTACCGTGCATCTTTCTTGAAATGTAATGAGCTAATTTATAATAATTTGATTCATAAATTAATTGAACAATTACATTGGCACTTTTATTTAAATACTCCATTCTGAGATTCTGCGGATCTCTTGGAATAGCCGGAGAATAAACTCCGGCATATGCGTCATTTACTCCATCGTAGAATATAACAACATCAGGTATATTCCCCATGGATAATTGATATAATAGATAATTCATCTCTTGGGCAGAAACAAATCCTGATTCCCCATAATTATATATATCATATTTACCTTCAAGCATTGACTGTAAAGCTGATGGTATAGTGCTATCATCTGGGGAACCTTCCCCCCATAATGAAGAACCACCAAACATAAATATTTTCTTTTTTCCTTTTGTATTCGTTTTTCTAATGGTTTTTCTTATGCCATTACGGTCAATGTTTATATATTTTCCTGTAAATTCAGCCTGACGCCAATGAATATATGGCTCGAAACGAGCTTTGGCATTTTCCACATACAATTGTTCTTTCCAATAATCGATTCGATCGGGATAACCTTGATAAACTGGAGAATCTTCTCTCGGATCTCCAATGGTTGACATCATGATAAACTGAACGAACCCTATTGCGTAATGTCCGACAACAAGAAAAATCGCGATAGCGATGACCAT
>JAWOHP010000174.1:0-13916 GCA_046485065.1 Desulfobacterales bacterium
CCGGTTGCAATCAGCGCCAGAATAATACTGAGCAGGTAGTTCAATCCCAGCGAATTCAGAAAGCTCCAGGTGATGAATCCGCTGACCACATACAATGCGCCGTGGGCGAAATTGGGCAGGCGGCTGACGCCGTAAACCATTGCAAATCCGATCGCATAAAGCGCAAGAGTAACACTGTTTATGGTTCCGTATATCAGAATTTCCATAAAAGATTAGGTTTCCGGTTACTTTTTTGGTTATTCTTCCATTTCTTTTGGGAAAAGGGGTCAAGGGTTGGCGGATTTTTCACTTGAACCCCTGACCCCTTGAACCCTCGAATCCTCTAATAATTATTTTCCCGTTTTCATCCACGGCGGCAACTGGATACTTCCCGTTGCAATGCTTTTGGGATATACCACTACACGCTTCTTATCCTGCCACTGCAGAATAGTTCCTACCGCGCCTTCCTTGGGATCTGTGGAAGGAATTACCTGGTGGCTTTTGGGATCAAAGCGAAGCCTTCCATAAACTCCCATGACATCAGTCTTTTCAAGCTCCGCAATAACCTTGTCGGAATCAAGGCTACCGGCGCGTTCAATGGCATCACGCAGCACATACACCGCCATGTAACTGCTGGATGAACCGAGTCCCTCCGGTTCAACTCCCCATTTTTTGGCATAGGCGTTGTAGAATTTCATGGTCCACGGTGTGGCGTCGGAAGGTGCGTTGCCGGCATTGACCACGTTGCAGAGAGTGTACTGACCTTTCCCGTCAGTGGCTTTCCAGAAGCCGGGCTGCTCCGCCGCGGCCAATGTCGACCCGAACGGCAGCGCCGGGATTTTCATTTCATACCACTGTTTCAGCAAAATGGCGCTTTCCGGCATATCCATCCAGATATTGATAATCTGTGAGTCAGTCTTTTTGGCATTGAGCAGTCCCATTGAAAAATCCGATGCGCCGGTGGGATAAATTTCCAGGCCGGTGACATTCCAGCCCTTTTTAATGGCCACGTTTTTCATCGTTTCAGCAGCTCCGCGGGCATGGGAAACATCCTGTGCAATAATAAACAGATTGTTGAATCCGTATTTTTCTTTAAGTTCGGTGAAATTGGCGAACATTTCGCCCACTAAATTTACTGCCTCTCCATGTATTCTGAAGCAATACTTGAATTTGTCGTACTGTTCAGCCACCATGGCATGGTACTTGGGGGTCAGCACACCGGTGGTTAGGATTGAAACTTTCTGGTGTTTTGATAAAAGCGGCATGGCGGCAAGAGCCGCTTCAGAGCGTACCGGGCCTCCCATGATGAAATCGGCTTTTTTGTCAAGGATCAGCTTTTCCACAGCTAAGAGGGCATCGCTGACAGGAACCCCCGGCTCCAGGTCGCGCGTATCGATCACTTCAACCGTAAAAGGTCGCTTTTCTCCTTTTACATTTACCCCGCCTCCTGCATTGATTTCCTCAACTGCCAGCCTGAATCCTCTTTCAGCAGCCCATCCGTAAAGAAAAGCCGTCGAAAGGGGACATCCCAGTACAATCGGTTTTGCCGCGAAGACCTGTCCGGCAGGCAGAATCATCAACATCACAGTCAGAAGAAGCACCAACATTTTGAAATACTTGAATTTCATTTTGGATCCTCCTTTTTTTAGTTGAATCGATTTTATTCTTAAAAGAAAAGGTCAAGGGTTTTGTATTTGTTTGATATCATACACCTTGACCTTCCGCTTGATCTGAGAAACGGAAATCCTTAATAAGCGGGATGTCTTATCAAGGTTCCAGTGTGTTTTTTCAAGCACCTCTTCAAGAAGCTCTTTTTCCTTACTTTTCAAAGATTTGATTTCCATAACGGCCATATAGTCATGTCTGTGGTCAAATCATCTCAATCCTTCAAAACTCTATCGATTGGAGCAAGTACCATGCCATTAAAGCATCAACAGAATTATATTTTGCAAATGTCTGACAATAGAAAACTTATTGCATTTAATACAATGAAGCTAATTCATTATATGGCCGGAATCAATAGAAAGATATTTTCATGCTATAGAAAGAATTTTTCATCCGTAAACATCGCAGGAATTGTTCTATCCGGCAACCATGGTCAAGATGCGGTAATGCCGTACTTTCGGATCTTACTGCGCAGGGTTGGAAGCGATATTTCAAGTTGCCGGGCTGCTTCGGTTCGGTTCCAGCGCAGCGAAGTAAGAGTGTGCTGGATATGCTCTTTTTCCATATTGGATAAAGAATAGTTGTAAAGGCCTGATTCATGAATGGATTGATTGGAAGAGAGAATATTTTCAATTTCATCCAAAAGTATTATACTTCCCCGGGCGCGCACAACAGCCTCTAAAAGAACATTTTCAAGCTCCCGCACGTTCCCGGCCCAATGCTGTTTCATCAGGCAATCTATCACGCCGTCTTGTAATTTGGCGACCTCAGTCCCAAGCTCCAGATTTATTTTTCTTAAAATATGAGTTACCAGATCATTGATATCCGATAGCCGGTCTCTAAGTGGCGGCACCTGAATTGTAACAACACGAAACCGAAAAAAAAGATCCTGCCTGAATTTTCCCTGACTTACCATGGTAGAAAGGTCCCGATTGGTAGCGGCTATGATACGACAGCGGGATTTCAATTGATTTTGCCCTCCCACGCGCATGTATTCATGACGTTGCAGAAATCCCAAAAAATTACCCTGAAGTCTTAACGGCAACTCTCCGATTTCATCTAAAAACAGCGTACCATTGCCTGCCAGTTCAATCTTTCCTTTTTTGGTCTCGACGGCGCCGGTAAAAGCGCCCCTTTCATGACCGAACAATTCGCTTCCCAAAAGCGACTCAACCACTGCTGAACAATCCAGAACGACAAAAGGCTCTTTATCATAAAGGCTGTTTCTATGGATCACCCTGGCGATAAGCTCCTTGCCGGTGCCTGTTTCACCCTGAATGAGAACCGTTGCTCTGTTTTGACAGAGTAGTCCTATCGTTTTAAAAATTTTACGCATCTGATCGCTGCGACCTATGATTACTTCCGGATCGGGTGTATTTGCCATCCCGTTCGGAATCGGGGTTTTGCGATCCGCTTCGAGAATGCGCAGGGCGCGATTAACCGCCTTTTCAACCGCATCAGCATCCAGAGGCTTATGAATATAATCGGAAGCGCCCCGTTTCATGGCCTGAATAGTGGTTTCCATGTCCTGAAAGGCTGTTATCATGATGACCTTGGTGAGACTTTCTCTGTCAAGGATTCTGTCTAGTATATCCAGTCCGTTGCAGTCGGGTAGGCGAATGTCGAGAATGACTATTTCCGGCTTATGGGCGCAGAAAAGGGCAAATCCCTTTGCTCCGGTATCGGCCTTGAATGCCTGATGTCCCTTTTCACTTAAAAACATCTCAAGAGTTTCAAGAATCGACCTTTCATCGTCGACTATCAGTATTTTTGCCATTCCATTTACCGTGTTTTAAGAAAATTTGCTCAGAGCGGCAGCGACATTTTGAACTCAGCTCCGCCATCCCTGATATTTTTCACTTCGATTTTACCGTCATGGGCTTCCACAATCCTTTTGACGTTGCAAAGACCAAGGCCAGTTCCCATGGTTTTGGTCGTGAAAAAGGGTTTAAAAATGTCATTCTGATGCTTTTCGGGAATACCACATCCATTGTCTGATATTATCACCTCCGCATTTCTCCCGTTTCTACTGCTGTAGTGGCTCCGGACTTTAATCGGAGAGCTTGGAGGAGATGCCTCAAGAGCATTCAACAGAAGATTGATGACGGCCTGCCCGAGCTTCTCTTCATCAGCCTGGATATCGGGTATATTGGGATCAAGTTCGATATCTAGAGCAATATTTTTTTCTTTAAATTTCATTTCGAGCAGTTCCATGGAGGATATAAGAATACTGTTTAGTGAATTACGGTTGAAATTCAACTGAACCGGCTTGGCGAAATCGAGCATCTGCTTCAGAATATTTTCCAGCCGTTTAACTTCCCGGACTGAAATATCGATGCGCCGCCGGTCGTTTCCCTTAAGCTGAAGATTCTTTTTCAGTATTTGAAGATTCATCTGCACCGCTGAAAGTGGATTGCGTATTTCATGGGAAAGCGATGTGGTGATCTGGCCTATGTACGCCATACGTTCCGTTTCCCGGATCTTTTGTTCCATTCTGACACGTTGTGTAATATCACGACAAATGCCGATACTGGAAAGCTGATTATCGTAAAGAGTGATCTTTGCCAATATTTCGGTCGGATAGCTCTGCCCGTCCCTGGTTAAGCGGAGGTATTCGAAAGTGCGGGGAATGCCGCGTTTCTTAAAACCCTTTTCATAGATGGCAATGAGTTTTTTACGGCTCTTTACATCAATGAAGGCATCGAATTTCATTCCAATTACTTCGGACAAAGGATAGCCGTGCATTATGCAGAAAGCCGGATTTGCAAACACAACTTTTTCTTTCCGAACCACGAAATACCCGTCATTGATCTCTTCGACCAGGGTTTTATATTTGAGTTCAGACTCTTTCAGAGCCGCGGTTCGGGTCCGCACATCTTCTTCAAGCCGCCGGTTGTGTTCCAATATTTTGTTTTGGTGCATCGCCTGAAAGTAGTCGCTGAAGCGATGGATTGTATAGGTTAGACAGTCATTAATACGCGTGGTGGCTGCCAAAAACTCTTCAGCTGTCGTGTCAACTGCTATAAGGGGGGGAGCCACAGTTCTGAAGAGTTCAAAAGCCATCTGTACATCCGACAGAAGAAATCCCGCCTTAAGGCGCATCTGGGATATCTTTTCTATAAAACGATCTATGTAGCTGAAATCATTATACAGCAACACATGGGTATTTGCATCGTAAGCCTCTGTTACTGTGCCAAAGAGTTCTTCACGGGGGCGTTCGGTATACCTGGGACCTACACGGGTTTTGAGATGATCCACCCATTGATCTATGATTAACGCCCTTTTTTCTTTAAGAAAGTCCTCTAAAGAAAAGCCCATATTATACCCATGTCCGTTTAAAATCTGGTCTTTATACGTATCGTCTATAACAAGCAGCGCTTCAGATGTCAAACCCGGTGCAGAAGATAGATAAAATCTGCCTTGCCGTTTTCTGGAAAACGGAATATTATAATAAAAACTTACCGAGTCACAGTATTGATGGACTCGTAAAAAAGTCCATCATCAGGCCGAGGGCGAGTAAGCCCCGGCTTGGGGTGTGGGGGAACCGCTTGAATTTACTTCAAGCGGCGGGAGAGGGGAATCCCTTTCCCGCCAAGTAAAAAGTCATTTTCTGACTTTTTATGAAGGTATCAGCATTGATAAACATAATGGAGTTAAACAGTATGAAATTAAAAGCGGTCATTTTATGCCTTTCAGTTATATTCGGGCAAATCTGTTTCGGTACTTACGTAAAGGGAACGGAAACTTCCCTTACGGCGGATGAAGTAATTACAAATATTGAAAACAGGTATTCAGTGCCGGGTTTTTCGGCACGGTTTATTCAGGAATCGACTTTAAAAGCAATGCAGATAACCGATGTTGCAACAGGGAAGATGTTTGTCAAACGACCGGGAATGATGAGATGGGAGTATGAGAAACCGGAGAAGCAGATTGTCGTAACAGACGGTGAAAGCCTTTGGATATACAGACCAGGCGATAACCAGGTGATGGTCGGAAAGGCGCCTGAATTTTTCGGAACAGGGAAAGGGGCGACCTTTTTGTCGGATATAAGAATCATAAGGCGCAATTTTTCTGTTTCCATAGCAAGCGATAAAGAGGGTTATGTTATTTTAGATCTTCTGCCCAAGCAGAAAAAGGCTGACGTAGCAAAGATTTATTTATCTATTTCGAAAAATAATTATGAAATCTCAAGAATAGGAATCAATAATTCATACGGAGATGAAACTGTAATAGATCTTTTTGATTCACAGTTTGTGACCAGTCCTGATTCTGCTTTCAGCTTTACTATACCTAAAGGGGCTGAGGTCATAAAAATAGATGAGTGAGAGCTTTGCATAACATCTGATTTAAGAGTCTATCAGGATAATGGGCTTTGGCATCCCGCAAGAAATATTTATGGCACCATAGCAACGCTCCCGGATATCCGACAAGGATCATACAGGCGGAGACTATATAAGTCTTCGTGACTATTTATCCTTTGGGGCTGTTTGGGCCTTATGGATGCGGATATGCCGCCGTTGGCGAAGGCTTAAACAGGATTCTTGCGAAAGGCCAAAACCCATTACCCGATAGACCCAAACTTTATATGTTCAAAGATATTTAAGCGATTGGAGAAATCTCTATGAAGGATAAAATAAGAAGTTTGCTAAAGAAAAGAAAAGCTATCATGCTTGCTCATAATTATCAGCCTCCCGAGATACAGGATCTGGCTGATCTTTGCGGGGATTCCCTTGAACTGAGCATAAAAGCGTCCCAGACCGATGCCGAGGTTATTGTCTTTTGCGGAGTTCATTTCATGGCAGAAACAGCATCCATCATGTCACCGGAAAAAAGGGTGCTTCTTCCGCGTAAAGATGCGGGATGTCCTATGGCCGACATGGTGACGCCCGAAGCGCTTTCAAAAAAGATCAGGGAACTGCCTCAGATGCCTGTAGTAACCTATGTTAATTCAACTGCAGCGGTAAAGGCTCTTTCAACCATATGCTGCACATCGGCAAATGTAGTCAAAGTGGTTAACAGCCTCGACGCGGAAGAGATTCTGATGGTTCCAGATAAAAATCTTGCAAAGTACGCAGCTTTGCATACGAAAAAGAGACTCCATTTCTGGGATGGTTACTGCCCCGTTCATGACATGCTTACTCCTGAAATTGTTCTTCGGGCGAAAAAGAAGCATCCGGAAGCTGTTTTCATGGCGCATCCTGAATGCCGTCCTGAAGTTCTTGAACTGGCCGACGCTGTTTTAAGCACTTCAGGAATGATCAGATATGCCGGCGAATCTGAAAGCAGGTCCTTTATTGTGGGAACTGAAACCGGAATACTTCATACATTGAAAAAAGCCAATCCGTCCAAGATATTCTATCCCGTTTCACCGGATATGGAGTGCAGGGACATGAAAAGGATAAGTCTTGAGGATGTGGTAAGAAGCCTTGAGAATATGGAGGGAGAAGTAAAAGTACCTGAGGATATAAGGCTGCCGGCAAAAGAAGCGGTCAGGAAGATGATAGACCTTTCGCTTAAATGATCCGCGCCGCTTTCACTGCAATGAGCGCCTGTTTCTGTTATCCCGCCAGATCTTCAGGAATATCGGCATTGGTGTAAACCTTCTGGACATCGTCGCAGTCTTCTAGTGTTTCCATTAGCTTGACCATTTTTTCCGCGTCTTTTCCCGCCAGATTTGTAGTTGTCTGAGGCAGCATGGTTATCTCAGACTCCTGGCAGGGTATTGATGCTTTATCGAGGGCTGCTTTCACGGATTCAAAATCATTTGTACTGGTGATTATTTCAAAGCTTCCGTTGTCCTCCCTGACATCTTCAGCGCCTGCTTCAAGGGCGATTTCCATAAGGGTCTCTTCATTTGCATGCTCTTTTGATACTGTAATATATCCTTTTTTGCTGAACATCCAGGCCACGCACCCGTTTTCGCCCAAATTTCCGCCGCTTTTGCTGAATATATGTCTGATATCGGCAACAGTCCTGTTTTTATTATCAGTTAAAGATTCGACAAGCACCGCCGCTCCTCCGGGACCGTAGCCTTCGTAAGTAATTTCTTCGTAGCTGATACCTTCAAGCTCGCCAGTTCCTTTTTTTATTGCCCTTTCGATATTATCTTTCGGCATGTTCTCGGCTTTAGCGGCAAGCACCGCCACCCTTAGTCGCGGATTTGAAGCCGGATCGCCGCCTCCTCCCATGCGGGCCGCAACCGTTATTTCCTTGATGAGCTTTGTAAATATTTTGCCGCGCCTTGCGTCTGCCGCGCCCTTTTTATGTTTTATGGAAGACCACTTGCTGTGACCTGACATACTGACCTCCTGATCCCTCTTTTTTTTAAATTCTGACAGGCTTTCGATACCAAGACAGCTACGCCGGCTATTCCTGTCACTGGAACCCTCGAATCCTTGACCCCTTGAACCCTAATCCGATTATATAAATCTCTTTGCTGGCCTTTCGGCTGCTCTGCGGTTTAAAAATTCTGTGAGTGTCATATGCAGCCTTAACCATTTCTGAAAATTTTTTAAAATCATCGCCCTGGAAGATTTTACATAAAAAGGAGCCACCGGTCACAAGCACTTTTTCTGCAATATTAAACGCCGCCATACATAAATCATATGATCTGGCTGAATCGACAGACTTGTTTCCCGTTGTATCAGGAGCCATATCGCTTATCACGACATTGAAATCATTTCCGATTGAGCAGAGCAGCGCCTCGTCAATGGAAAGAATATCGCATATATAAATCCTGGCGTTTTCAGGGATATTAACAGTGACCGGCTTTATATCCAGCCCGACAACAGATCCCCTTTCGCCTGCCAGGGCTGATGCATAAAGGATCCATGAACCAGGGGAGCATCCCAGGTCAAGAACCCTGTCCCCCTTTTTTATAATTTTATTGCGGCTTTGAATCTCCTGCAGCTTGTATACAGATCTTGCGGGATAATTATCTTTTTTAGCCTTGCGGGTATAATAATCTTCCCACCTATTCGGAGATGGACGTTTCATATACTTAAGCACTTTCCAAGTCAAGAAAGATGACGGCTTCGTAAAAAGCTGTTTTATGCCGCTTACGGCAACCTGTTTTAAACGAACTCGTTGGAAGTCATTTAAAACAGCAGCTCCATTGCTTCCGATATGTTTTTTATTCCGGCAAGCTCAATTTTTTCGATTCCCGCTATTCGCTTCAAATTGCTGTCCGGTAAAAGGCATTTCTTAAACCCCATCTTCTGAATTTCAGAAACTCTTGTTTCAACATGACTTATGGCTCTTACCTCTCCGGTCAGGCCGACTTCACCCAGGACAACCGTACCCTCTGCCACAGAACGGTCAAGGAAGCTTGATGCGATGGCTGCTATTATTCCCATATCTGCCGCAGGCTCAAATATTTTGACGCCTCCTGCCACGTTCATGAAAATATCGTAACCCATGAGATGCATTCCGAGCTTTTTTTCCATAACGGCGACCAGAAGGGCCACCCTGTTATTGTCGAGCCCCAGGATTGTTCTGCGGGGAGTCCCGAAATTTGTGCTGCTCGCGAGAGCCTGGATCTCAACAAGAATCGGTCTTGTGCCTTCCATGCTGGCTGATACGACAGAGCCGGGTGAACCAAGGGGTCTTTCCGAAAGAAAAGCAGCAGACGGATTTGCGACTTCATCGAGGCCTTTTTCTTTCATTTCGAAGACGCCTATTTCATTAGTTGAACCGAACCTGTTTTTCACCGACCTCAATATTCTGTAGACATGGTTTCTGTCCCCTTCAAAATATAAAACGGTGTCAACCATATGCTCAAGAAGCCTGGGACCGGCAATTGCCCCGTCTTTGGTAACATGGCCAACCAGGAATGTTGGAATATTCGATTTTTTTGCATTAAGCATAAGCTTCATGGCCGATTCCCGAACCTGGCTTACACTACCCGGTGCAGAAGAAAGATCGGGACAAAACATTGTCTGTATCGAATCTATTACAAGAACATCGGGGCTGGCCGAACCGACCATCGACAATATGGCCTCGACATCAATTTCTGAAACAACAAGAAGACCGCACGATTCTGAAGATAGCCTTCTGCTTCTTATTTTTATCTGTTTGACCGATTCCTCGCCGGATACATACAGAACTTTTAATCCTGTCCTTGACATTCCGGAAAGGGCCTGGAGCATGAGGGTCGATTTTCCTATTCCGGGATCACCGCCCAGAAGAACCATTGTTCCGGGAACAAGACCTCCTCCGAGGACACGGTCGAACTCGCCTATTCCTGTTGAAATTCGCTCCTCTCCATCAAACTCAATGTCATCGATGGATACCGGCTCTCTGCTTGAAGACAGGAGGCCTTCTAAAGAAGTGGCGGGTTTTGTGTTCTGATATTCTTCGACAAAAGTCTGCCACTGACCGCAGTCAGGGCATTTGCCGAGCCATTTTGGAGCCTGGTATCCGCAGGACTGGCAGCAATAGATGGTTTTTGTATTTTTTTTCAAAGTGGAAAACTATCCGGAATTTATAAATATGTTTAATTTTATAAAGCAACAAAATAAATATGTAAATTTTTATCTGTTTATGTGATAGTCTGAATCAGAGACAATATAGCACATGATATCTATTATGCAAAAATATTAAAAACCTCTATCTATGAAAGCTTCGTAAAAAAGTCATATGCTAACGGATTTGAGATTTTTGGGAAAATTCCCAAAAAGGTCATTAAGTGAGCATATTTTGACTTTTTACGAATACATCATCTATAAATAATACTGGAACAAGTAACTTTTTCATGATTGACTATCATATTCATACCATCCTTTGCAACCATGCCGGAAGCAGCATGGAAGCTTATGTAAGAAAAGCTTTTTCAATGAGATTTCAGGAAATATGCTTTCTCGATCATTTGACTTTAGGCGAGCCGGGCAACAGGCTTTCCATGACCCCTGAAGAGGTGCCTCTCTATTTTAATGCGGTTCAGATGTTAAAAAGGCGCTATGCAGGGCTTATAAATATTAAGGTTGGTCTTGAGATTGATTTTAATCCTTTTTATATTGACCTGTTGCAAAAAATTTCAGGATCATATGCATTTGATGTTATTGGCGGTTCACTTCACTTTCCCGGAGGAATAGATGTGGTCAGCCGCAAATCCGGGTGGAGCAGAGGGGAAAAGGATTCCGACTATATTTATAGTCTTTATCTTGAATCTCTTGATAAAATGCTCGATCATAGCTATTTTGATATAGTGTGTCATCTTGATCTTGTGAAAAAATTCGGAGGAACTCCTTCGCGAAGCTTTGAAAATGAATTTGATTCTATTATAGAAAAAATAAGCAGGAAAAAACTTACTGTTGAAGTCAACACGAGCGGATACATCCACCCTGCTGAAGAAGCATATCCCTCTTTTGATATTTTAAAAAAATGCTGCAAATCGTGTGTTGGAATAACAATAGGTTCGGATGCGCATGATCCGGAAAGCGTAGGGCAGCACTATGATACGGTGTTGCCTCTGATTGTTAAGGCTGGTTACAGGCAGCTATCTGTATTTACACAGAGGAAACGGTCGGAAATTCCCCTGCCTGCATGTGGAGGCAATGATCAGCCGAAAGGATAATTTTATCATGCATGTTACTTGCGTCTTAATGAAAAGACTTCTTCATGTTTCCGGCTTCTTAATCGCCCTGGTATTCTTTTTAACATTTGAAAAAGCAATCTGCGCTGATTTCAATTACTTTGGAACATTACAGGAAAAACTGGTTTCAGAGGGATTTGAGAAGAAAAAGATCCTCCAGATTTATCAGTCTCCGAATGTTTTTTTTGACACGAAAGGAGTATCTCTCTTTTTTGTGCACAGAGAAGCCAGTTTGAATTACAGTCAGTTCCCTTCCGCGCTTTCAATTGCAGCCGCAAAAATTTATTTGAAAAGTTATGAAGAAGAGTTATCAAGGGCGGAAGCAACATATGGTGTGGACAGGGAGGTAATTACCGCAATAATACTTGTTGAAACCAAGTTCGGGCAATCACTAGGCAAAAGACAGGTCATAAACACTCTTTCAACAATGGCTTCACTTTCAGATCACAATGTAAGAAACAGGTTCTGGAAAGAGATTTCCGGTTCAACAAAGCTTTCATTGGAAGCATTTGAAAAAAAGGCACTGGATAAATCAAACTGGGCATACAGAGAGCTTAAAGCTTTATTAAAGTACGCCGAAAGAGAAGAAATAGATATCTTCAAAATACCAGGATCTTATGCCGGAGCCATGGGAATTCCACAGTTCATGCCAAGTAACATAATCAGATATGCGGCAGATGGAAACATGGACGGCCGGATAGACCTTTTTGATCATGCCGATGCCATAGCAAGCATAGCGAACTTTCTTAAAAAATGTGGCTGGTATCGGGGAATAAATGATGAGAAGGCTAAAAAGGTTATACGTCAATATAACCCGAGCAGTTATTATATTGATACAATATTGAAAGTGGCGCAAATTCTTAAATAAACGGTTCATTTCCGAATCAGTTGATGATCTTATGAGGATTCGAGGGTTCCAGGGTTCAAGGGTTCAAGTGCAACGAAAACATTTCTCAAAAATAAGGGCGTTGGCTTAACCTTCCAAATGAGGATTATGGCTATATATACCCCGAGCAACATTTCAGAAGGGTTTGGAGAAAAAACAATCGCTTGAATCCTTGAATCCTGGACCCCTTGATCCCTTTTTTACAAGAAGGATATCATATGACTGCAAAGGTAATAATAGGCATCGGGATTTTTTTTCTTCTCCTGACGTGGTGGGCGGTTATCGATATTTCAAAGAAGGATTTCGGTTCTATTGTAACAAAAGCATTGTGGGGATTTACCGCCCTGATACCTTTTCTGGGTCCGCTCATATATTTTGCCATAGGTTACAGGAAGGGAAAGAAGATTGCTGCAAACGGCTGCGCAAAATAGGATTTGACAATTTCAGCCCTTTTCTATAATTGTTCTCATAAAAATGGTCCTATCGTCTAGCGGTCAGGACGCTGGCCTCTCACGCCGGTAACACGGGTTCGAATCCCGTTGGGACCACCATGAATTGTTCGTGATTCTGAGTATTTATGAATATCTGGTTAATTTTGTTTTTGCCGTTTTAGGAGTTGACGGCTCCTAAGACGGCTTTTTCTTTTTGTGAAGGATCTTCTCCCACATTTACATCCCGTGGTTTGAAAATCAAAACCTTGCCTTTTTGCTTAGATAAAGCTTCCAGTGCTGGCCGCATGCCTTCAACTCCCAATGACTTGATGTACTTTGCCGTAGTCGTTGCACTCTCATGTCTCAAAACAGACTGAATATCGGCAACCGTATAACCCAGCTTGTAAAGAGTTGAAGCTGTCAGATGCCGGATTGAATGAAAGCCAAAAGGTTTTACTTTAGCCCGTTCACAAAGAGTTCTCATGAAATGTTGCCTGTATTTATAAGGCTTGCCATAACTTTCAAGGCAAAAGGGCTTCTCTTCAAGACATAAAAAAACATGAGCAGCATCTTTAATCGGTCTGTTTTTTTGCCACCACAGAAGTGCCTTTTTTAGCATTTTTGTCATCGGTAACCAATCAAACTCGAGATCACCGCCATGCCGTTTCCGTGTCCATAATCGAACTCGGTCAGCATTAAAGTCGACATCATCCCATGTAAGTCGGAAAATCTCTCCACGCCTTGCTGCCAGATAAAGGAAAGCCAGTAGCATGACTCTGTCCTGATCGCTCGCCAGCTTATACACCTTCCAGAAATCTTCTTCCGGAG
Organism: Desulfobacterales bacterium; assembly: GCA_046485065.1. GTDB lineage: Bacteria > Desulfobacterota > Desulfobacteria > Desulfobacterales > RPRI01 > RPRI01. The sequence continues at coordinate 13,382 of JAWOHP010000174.1, forward strand.
GCATATAACGGGGGCTTCTGATTTCAGGCATTTTTTTAATCTGGCAAGGATTAGGTCTTGGTAGCTTGGGGCCCATATATTCCATTCCCCAGTTCCATGCTGCTACCAAATTTTTTCTGTCCTTATTTGCTGCATAACCCGACCGCTCCTGTTTCTGCTTTGTAATATAAACCTGAATATGGCCAAGCGTCAGTTCAGAAACCGGAAGTGTAGGTTCTATTTCTTTGAAGAACCGCTTGAACATAGCCTTCTTTTCATTATAGGTTATGCTGGCAAACTGAGCCTTGGCAAAGTCCAGATAGTCCTGTGACCAGTCAAACAAGGATACCATGTTTATCTTCTCCGGCCATATCTCCTCTGGATTTAACCGGCTTTCGCTTTCCCAGGTTATTGCCTCCTTCTTGTTCAGGAAGATCTTTTCCTTCCTCTTTCCGTTCATCCTCACTTGGGCTACCCATTTTTGATTTTTCTTGTACGGCATTTATAACCTCCTTTTCAAAGAACAATATCCGGCGGCCCAAGCGTATTCCACCTA
>JAWOHP010000182.1:0-8947 GCA_046485065.1 Desulfobacterales bacterium
TTTCGGTGACTGATAAAAACGGGAAAGAGATTTGCTCCGGAAGGGATAAATTGATTTTAATAAAAGATTATTCGGAACCGGCAGATAACTTCATGTTCGAATCGGCAAGGAAAAAACATGAGATAACCGGCATTACAAAATGGGATTTCGGAGATATTCCCGAAAAAATCATTATAAAAGATAGTGACAAACAGGGGCTAATATATTTTCCAGGGCTTCAGGCGGATGAAGGCTGTGTAAATTTAAGAATATTTGAATCCGAAACGGAATCTCTAAGATCACACAGAGAGGGAATAATCGCACTCTTTTCAATTGTTTTCGAAAAGGATTTGAAGTCTTTGAAAAGAATGCTTCTTTTGCCGGTAAAGATGAGTAAGTACGCGGCTTTCTTAGGTGGCGAAAAGAGGTTTAACAACCTGCTTATAAAAAGCATTCTGAAAGACCATTTAAATGTCAATATAAGGACAAAAGAAGCTTTCGAGTCGCAGGCCAGGTTATTAATGCAAAATATTTATGAGAAAGGTCAAAAAAAAATCAAAAATACAGCACCTCTCCTGAAAGCCTGCCAAGAAACGAGAGAAACCTTTTTAAATCTGAAAAAAGAAACTGTATCAAACATGGAGGCTTCCGATTTTCTTTCGAGACTCGAACAGGATCTTCATAAATTAATTCCGGAAAATTTCATGGAACTCTACGTTGAAGAACGCTTTCAGGATCTTCAGAGATATATTCAAGCTCTTTCGGTCAGGGCAAAAAAAGGAATAACTGATCCTGAAAAGGAAAAAGTGAGAGCAGGCGAGCTTGAAATACATACCGCCCGTCTCGATAAACTTTTAAAAAACCTTTCCCAGCTTGTTTCTGATGAAAAGAAAAAAGCTGTTGAAGAGTATTTCTGGCTTATCGAAGAGTTCAAGGTATCTCTTTTCGCTCAGGAGATTAAGACTCCTGTTCCGGTATCGACAAAACGTCTTGAAAAGAAATACAAAGAGATAGAAAGAATGGTGTAATAAGAAAGGGGGCAAGGATTCAAGGGGTCGAGGGGTCGAGTGAAAGAAAAATCGAACGACGAGCGACGAAATACGATATTTGATGTACGGCTTTTAAAACTATGAAACTATGAAACCAGAAACCATAAACCAGAAACCATCTCTTATCGTAATCTGCGGGCCAACAGGTATAGGAAAAACTTCTGCAGGAATCGAAGCAGCGGAGGCTTTCGGTGGTGAAATAATAAGCGCCGATTCAATGCAGATTTATAAATATATGGATATCGGCACTGCAAAACCGACTCTTAAAGAAAGAGCCCGGGTTTATCACCACATGATCGACATAATCGAACCGGATGAGGATTTCAGTGCCGCAAAATTTGCATCGACGGCGGATAAAATAATTGAACGCATGAGAACACGGGAGATCATTCCATTCCTTGTGGGAGGTACAGGCTTATATATCAAGGCTCTGGTTAAAGGGTTGTTTAATCCCGGAACATCTCTTGCCGATACGAAAAAAAGGCTAAAAAAAGAGGCCGAAACTGATGGGGCCGAATCTTTATATAAACGCCTTATAACTTCAGACCGCGAGGCGGCGGATAAGATACATCCAAATGATACTTTCAGAATCATAAGGGCATTGGAAGTTTATGAAACTACAGGCATGCCCATTTCCGAACACCATAAGAAACACGCTTTTTCAGAAAACAGATTCAATGTGCTCAAAATCGGGCTGACAACCGAAAGAGAGGATCTATATAAACGGATTGAAAAAAGGGTCGATTTGATGTTAAAAGCCAGTTTTGCGGAGGAGGTAAAGCGGCTTCTTGAGATGAATTATCATGCAGGTCTCAAATCTATGCAGTCGATAGGATACCGACACATGGTCAAATACGTCACGGGGAGGATTTCTCTTGATGAAACGGTCAGGATTTTAAAACAGGATACAAGAAGATTTGCAAAACGGCAGATGACATGGTTTAATGCAGATCCTGAAATTGTCTGGTTAAAACCGGAGCAGATAAATGATATCAAAATGCTTGTCGGCAGTTTTCTCAAGGCGACAAAACAATAAGGGAGAAAAGAGATGGCAAACGAATTTGTAATAAGGAATCTTTCGGATATCGAAGAGATCGAAAAAGTTCCTCTTGATGACAGAGTCAGGGAAAAGAACACATTCGAGCTTATCGAAAAAGGCGCCGGCATAAATCCTGACGCTCTTGCCATAAGCTTTTTAAAAGACGGGGCAAGCTATGATTCTCCGGTACAAATCACCTATAAACAGCTTATATGGAAAATACGCCAGGCAGCCAACATGTTCAACGATCTCGGAATAGGCCCGACGGACGTTGTTACATATATCCTGCCGAATCTCCCGCAGACGCACTTTACCCTGTGGGGAGCCGAGGCTGTTGGAATCGCCAACCCCATAAACCCCATGCTGGAAGCCTCCGCGATACGCGATATATGCAAAGCCGCCGGCACAAAGGTTCTTGTGACTCTCGGAGATTTCCCCGGGACAGACTTATGGAAAAAGATTGATTCTATCCGCGGTGAGATTCCTTCTATAAGAAGCGTCCTTTGCGTTTTCGGCAAAACAAACGAAGACGAAGGGATTTTCGGATTCGAGGAGAAAATGGAAAAGTATCCGGGAGACCGGCTCTTGTTCGACCGTAAAATAGACCCTGATGACATAGCCTCGCTCTATCATACCGGTGGCACAACCGGAAGACCCAAGCTAGCCAGAAGAAGTCATCATAACGAAGTTGTCCTTGCGTGGGATATAATGGCCGGAAGCGGGCTTAAACCGGGTGAAACTGTCATGGTAGGGCTTCCACTTTTCCACTGCAACGGAACCTGTGTTACAGGACTTATGCCCTTTTCGGTCGGCGGGCATGTTGTTATGCTTTCACCGTCTGGATACCGGGAACCGGGAATAATGAAAAATTTTTACAAGATAGTCGAAAGATACAGGCCGGTCTTTTTTTCGTGTGTTCCGACTGTCCTCTCAGTGCTTCTTGATATACCGGTAGGAGATTCCGATATATCATCGCTGAGATATGTCGTATGCGGGGCCGCTCCTTTAAGTGTTGAACTTTTCAACCGGTTCGAAGCCCATACAAAAATGAAGGTTTTAGAAGGCTACGGGCTTACCGAGTCAACCTGCGCATCAGCCATAAATCCAAAAGACGGAGAAAGAAAAGTGGGGAGCATTGGCATAAGGCTTCCTTATCAGGAGATGAAAATATCGGTTCTGAATGAAAACGGAGAATATCTTCGGGAAGCTGAAACAGATGAAATAGGCGTTGTCTGCATAAAAGGCCCATGTATATTCAAGGGTTATGTTGAAGATATTCACAACAAGGGAATATGGCTCAAAGACGGCTGGTTTAATACAGGAGATCTCGGACGAAAAGATAAAGACGGCTTTTTCTGGCTTACAGGCAGGAAGAAAGATCTCATTATAAGGGGAGGTCATAACATAGATCCTGTAACAATAGAAGAGCCGATATACAGGATGAAAGGGGTAAAAGTTGTGGCGGCGATAGGGCGTCCCGATCCATATGCCGGCGAAGTCCCGGTTGTCTATGTAGAAGTTTCGAAGGATTCCGGGATAAACGACGCGCGCGTAATGGAATGGGCATCGTCGAATATCGGAGAAAGAGCCGCCATTCCTAAGGAAGTAATAATAACAGATCATATACCTCTTACTGCAGTTGGAAAGATTTTCAAACCGGCGCTCAAGTGGGACGCGATAAAACGAACCTATGAAAAGGAGCTTAATAAACTGGGAGAGCTTGCGGAGTCTTTCGAAGTTTCCGTGGGTGAGGATAAAATATACGGGACAAACGCTTCAATAAAAATTAATCCTAAATCCGGGGTGACTGCAGAAACCATCAAAAAAAGCGTATCGGAGATACTTGCCAATTACACGGTTCATTACGAAATTAATATAGAATGAAGGAGGATATAAGTATAGGCATAATGGCGGACAGCCACGGAATGCCGGAAATAATAAAAGAGGCTGTCGGGCTTTTCCGTAAAAACAACTGCCATCTGATATATCATCTCGGGGATATATGCGACAGCGATCACCCCGAAACAGCGGATTTGTGCGCCGGAATTCTGTGGGCAAACAAGGTTATGGCAATAAAAGGAAACAACGATCATGCGATATCAGGAAATCATACCGGAGGAAAGGTATCGCAGGAAACGATAAAGTATTTATCCGAGTTGCCGCTTGTAACCGAATATGGTGATGCTGTTTTGACTCATTCACTCCCTTTTGCAGATAAACTAGGTCTTTCATGCATGATAAGGGGTATGGATAAAACCGAAGCAGCCTTCTTTTTTAAGATACATCCGGATAAAATTTTATTCAGAGGACACAGCCACAGCCCTGAAATTATCTTAATAAAAGGCGGGGAGATAGTTTGCCGTACCATTTCATCCGGAGAAAACACGGAGCTTGACGGCGTAATTCCGTGCATAATAACCTGCGGGAGTCTTGCCGCCGGTTACTGCATGATATGGAAGCCGGAAGAAAAAAGCATAACATGCTATTCACTGTAAAGGCATACAAAGCAAGGAGAACAAAAAGTTGCAAGTTGCATGATATAAAGAAGGCACGAGGCGAGAGGTAAGAGGCGGAAGGCGCGGTGGATTTTTTTCACTTGAACCCTCGAATCCTTGGCTCCTTGAACCCTTTATCTTATTCGACATAAGGCTTCTCGAACCAGAGACCGAAAACCATGAACCATAAATAAATCTTTAGGAGTTTTTAAATGTACAGACACTTATTCAGTCCGATCAAAATCAACAAGCTTGAAATCAAAAACAGAATTGCATACCCGGCTCTCGGACTGCTCTATTCCTATGACAGCAAGCTGAATGACCGGTACTACAATTATTTTAAGGAGAGGGCAGAAGGCGGCACCGGTATTGTGACTGTCGGTCCCGTCGGGATAGACTTCATAGGTTCCGGGATTCTTGCCCTCTCTCTGGCAAACGACGAAGCGATCCCGTCATTTCAGAAACTCACTTCGATAATCAGAAAACCTGGCGCGCGCTCCTGGGTTCAGCTCTTCCATGCCGGAGCTTATTCACATCCTTTCCTGATTGACGGGAAGCAACCCATAGCACCGTCCCCGCTTTTTTCGAATTATTCAAAAACCACACCCCGTGAAATGACAAAAGAGGATATAGCCGAGGTTCAGGATGCTTATGTGAAGGCCGCCCGGAGGGCTGTTGAGGCCGGATTTGACGGTATAGAGATCCTTGGTTCTGGCGGATATCTTATTACCCAGTTTCTTTCTCCACTGAAAAACAAGAGGACTGATGAGTACGGCGGGAGCTTTGAAAACAGAATCAGGTTTCCCAGAGAGGTGATAGAGCTTATCCGGAAGGAGGTCGGCCCTGATTATCCCCTTACAATAAGAATGGCGGGAAACGACTTTGTGGCTGGAAGCAATACAGATACGGAAACTCCGGAATTCGCAAAGGTTTATGAGAAAGCCGGCGTGGACGCGATAAATGTCACGGGCGGATGGCACGAAACCAAAGTGCCCCAGCTTCCGATGGAGCTTCCAAGATCCGGCTATTCCTACCTTGCTCTTAATATCAAGAAAGTGGTGTCTGTCCCGGTCATGGCGTCAAACCGCATAGCTGATCCGGAAAGCGCTGAAAAGATAATCAGGGACGGTTATGCGGATATGGTAAATCTTGGCCGTGTTCTTATTGCTGATCCGAACTGGTCCAATAAAGCCTTTACAGGGAAGGCTGATGAAATCAGGCCCTGCGTCGCCTGTTCCCAGGGATGTACAGATGAAGTATTCAGCGGACGGCCTGTTTTCTGCGTCGGAAATCCCCAGGCGGGCTTTGAAGCCGAACGAAAAATTGAAAAAACAAAAGCTCCGAAGAATGTCATGATTGTCGGCGCAGGAGCGGCTGGGCTCGAAGCCGCCATAACAGCTAAAAAGTCGGGACATAATGTTGAGCTTTATGAAAAAGATGATGATATCGGCGGCCAGCTCTGGCTTGCCGGAGCTCCGCCACATAAGCAGGAGCTATTGGAATTTATAAGGTATTACAGGGCAATGATAAAAAGGCATGAAATCCCCCTTTTCCTTAACACAAAAATAGACAAGGACTTTATCGCAAACAAAAAACCGGATCATATTATCATAGCGGAAGGTGCTGAACCTGCTGTTCCGCCTGTAGATGGGACTGATGATCCATCTGTTTTATCGGCATGGAAGGTTTTAAGAGAAAGCCCCTCGCTTGCAAAAAATGTCGCGATTATAGGAGGAGGAGCAGTAGGTCTTGAAACCGCACTCTTTTTGGCGTCAAAGGGAACCATATCGCCTGAAATTCTTCACTTTCTTTTTGCCTACGATGCCGAAACTCCTGAACGTCTGCGTGAACTGATGTTTTCCGGCACACATACCGTAACTGTATTTGAAATGCTCGATAAGATAGGAAAGGACGTTGGAAAATCGACAAAATGGATTGTCTTCGACAATCTTAAAAGGTTTAAGATAAAGATTATAACAGGAGCCAGGGTTCTTTCGGTTGCGGGAGGCAAAGTCGTATTTGAAAAGGACGGGGATAAAAAGGAGATGCTGTTCGGGAATGTAATTCTTGCATCCGGTTCAAGGCCGGTAAAAAAGCTTTCTTCTGAAGTCTCGACTCTTGGAATTCCGTTTACCACGGTAGGCGACTGTATTACACCGGGCCGGATAAACGATGCCATACACGGCGGTTTCCTCGCAGCGCTGAAAATTTGAAACAATTCGGTTGCGCCGGTTTAGCACCGGGTGGGTTCATTAGAAGTAATAAATCAGACGGCAAAGTAAAAAGCTCAGTATGCAAGGCGTGCGAATCTTGAGGAATGAAGCGTACATATTAGTACGCTGCAATGAAGAAAGATGAAGCGCAACACAGCAGAATGACTTTTTACAAAGCCGCCCCCGTTATTTTTTGTCTTTTTCCATCTCCTCCGCCCGCAGGGTCTTTCTTAAAATCTTGCCAACATTTGTCTTGGGAAGCTCTTTCCTGAATTCTATCTGCGTCGGAAGTTTATACGCGGCAAGTTTTGTTTTGCAGTACCCGATAAGCTCTTCCTGGGTTGCAGTCTCACCCTCTTTCAGCACGACAAAAACCTTTATCTGCTCACCGCGGGTAGGATGAGGTATACCTATGGCACATGCTTCCTGTACTTTCGGATGCTCAAAAAAGACCTCGTCTATATCCCGCGGATAAACATTAAATCCGCCTGATATTATCATGTCCTTTTTCCGGTCAACTATATAAAAATATCCGTCATTATCCATTCTGGCAATATCGCCGGTATAAAGCCAGCCGTCTTTAATGGTTTTAAGCGTCTCTTCAGACCTGTTCCAATAACCTTTCATGACCTGTGGGCCTTTGATTATAAGCTCTCCCGTCTCGCCGACAGTGACATCAGTCACACCATCATTCAAGTCGACGATCCTACACTCGGTATCAGGATAAGGAATCCCGACGCTTCCTATTTTTTTTAACCCTTTAAAAGGATTGGCATGGGTAACAGGAGATGATTCCGTCATACCGAATCCTTCTGAGATTGTTGCTCCGGTAATTTTTTCAAACTCCTTTATTACTTCAACCGGAAGAGGCGCGCTTCCGGAAAAGCATCCTTTTATGGATGTAAGATCGGTATTTTTGATTTTGGGGTGGTTCAGCAGGCCGATATACATAGTGGGAACAAGAGGGGCGAATGTCGGTTTGAACTTTGCTATAGCTTCTATGAGCGGATCAGGCTGGGGTTTGGGGACGAGGATATTGCCCCAACCCGCACATATTGCAAGATTCATGCAGCAGGAAAGTCCGAAAGAATGAAAAAAAGGGAGAGCGCCAAGTATGATCTCATGGCGGTCGCGGAATTCGGGAAACCAAGCATCAATCTGCTGGATCTGCTTGCTTAAATTTCCGTGTGTCAGCATGACTCCTTTTGATACACCTGTTGTTCCGCCAGTATATTGAAGCATTGCAACATCGTAAAAAGTAACTTTGGTTCCTTGTGCAATCGGAGGATATTTTTTCAAAATATCCTTCCATTTGTAAACATCGGGCGCTGACTTGACATCGGCTGCCAGTTTCTGCTTTTTGGCAACGAGAGGGAAAAGGAAATTTTTCGGAAAAGGGAGATAATCACCTATGGAAGTATAAACAATCTGTTTTATTCCGGTCTTTTTTCTCAGATCGATCATGCGGTTTCCGAGCAGGTCAAGCGTAACCAGAACTTTTGAACCTGAATCATTAAACTGATGTTCAAGTTCCCTGTCTGTATAGAGGGGATTATTCATTACCGTTATGCCGCCGATCTTCATTATGGCATAATAGGCGGCAACACATGGAATAAGATTGGGAAGAAGGATGGCAACCCTGTCATCTTTTTTTATGCCAAAATCCACCAGGCATGATGCAAATCTGTCCACCATATCCTTAAGCCGGCTGTAAGTGACTTCATATCCCTGGAAAGATAAAGCCATCCTGTCGGGATATTTTTTTACAGAGTTCTCAAAAGATTCAGGCAGGCAGATCGGATCATAATTAATGGTCGGCGGAACGCCCTTGTCGTAAAACGCAAGCCACGGTTTATCCTGATACCTTACTTCTCCCACAACTCCCTCCTTCTGATAAAATGACTTATCCCTTATAAATACTATAGTAAATGCTAAAAATAAATTTACATCTATTTTCCCCTCAACATAACGCTCTCCCACAAAGGGATAGGAATAATTCCCCTCCCTTGATGGGAGGGGATAAAGGGGAGGGTGAAATAAATGTATAAATACTTATGCCGTTCACTATAATAATGAAAGCACCATATAAAAAAGCGCGCATCAATTCACTACAAAGTGGGCCCTTCTGTTTTTTGACCAGGCGTCTTCATTATGGCCTGGATCAACGGGTTT
>JAWOHP010000081.1:0-4307 GCA_046485065.1 Desulfobacterales bacterium
TTCAAGACCTCCAGACCGTCTATTTTGGGCAGTTTCAGATCCAGCAGAACAACAACCGGCATATCCTTTATGTCCCGTCCGGCATACATCCCCGTTCCGAACAGGTAATCCAGGGCCTCAACGCCGTCTTTCGCCACGATCACCGTATTGGCTATATTGATCTTTTCAAACGCCATTTTCGTCAGTTCCACATCATCGGGATTATCCTCAACCAGCAGAATAACTTTGTCTTTCATGATTCCCGCTCCTTCCAATATCATGTTTTATAATGAAGCTCTTTCTGTCTGTCAGGATGGCACCGTAAAGAAGAATGTCGCCCCCTTTCCGACTTCTCCTTCCGCCCAGATCCGACCCTCGTGACGATGTATGATCCGCTTCACCGTCGCCAGACCGATCCCCGTCCCAGGAAACTCACTGGTTGTATGGAGGCGCTGAAAGGCGCCGAACAGCTTGTTTCCATAAGCCATATCAAATCCTGCACCATTATCTCGAATAAAACAAACAGTCTCTCCGTCCCTGACAGTCGTGCCGAACTCGATTTTGGGATGTGCTTCCTTGCCTGTGAATTTCCATGCATTTCCCATCAGATTTTCCATGGCAATCTGCATCAGATAGGGATCACCTTGAAGGATAACCCCTTCCTGGATCGTAACATCAACAGATCTATCCGGATTGTCCCTCTTATACGTCTTTGTAATCTCTCGTATTATATTGCTCATATTAACATTTCGCCGTTTAAATTCGGCCTGTGTTATCCTTGAAAGTTTCAGCATGTCGTCGATCAGCCTGCCCATATGCTGTGTTGCTCTGCGAACACGATCCAGATATGTCTTCCCCGTTTCGTCCAGATTATTTCCGTACTTCTCAAGCAAGGCCTGACTGAACCCGTCGATGCTCCGCAAGGGCGCCCGAAGGTCGTGGGAAACAGAGTAGGAGAAGGCAACCAGCTCCTTGTTGGCGGCTTCGAGTTGGATGGTGCGCTCAAGGACGCGTTGCTCCAGTTCCTCGTTTAATTTACGAATCTGCTCCTCCGCCTGTTTGCTTTCGGTAACATCTCTGCAGTAAAGGTTTGCGTAACCTGCAACGACAATAGGCGCAACAGAGAACGAGTAGGTCCGTTTGCCGTGTTCGAGATCGACCATTTGCGTCAATCCGCTTTTTATGGCTTCGGAGACGACATCCCGCAGAACCGATGGCGCCTCCCGGCCCTCCTGCAGATGCCAATCAGGGAGCAGATTCAGGCCGGCTTCATTGACATATTGCAGAGTGCCATCCCGTGCGATGCGCAAAACCGGATTGGGGTTCTCGGACGGAAATCTTGCCATCGCCTGAATTTCGCTCTCGGCCTTCTTGCGCTCGGTGATGTTGCGAACGAAAGCGAGGATGATTCTTTGACCCATGCGTTGAACCACACTGGTGTTTATCTCAACGGGTATAAGATCTCCTTCTTTGCTGATCAGTTCAATCTCATCCGGGCCGGTGGGTTTGCCTTCGATATTTGCCCGGAGTAACTGCGCGGCTTTTTCCAGACTTTTTTCCGGCAGGATGTTCAGCTCCAGGTAATTTTTACCGACAAGCTCCTCTATCCCGTAACCTATGATCTCTTCGCACTTGCGGTTGCCGTAAAGGAAGTTGCCTTCCAGATCGCTCATGTAGACGCCGTCCGGAGCATTCTCCAGGTAGCTTCTGAACATTTCCTCGCTCTCCCGCAGGTTCCTGCTGATTTTCTGCTCTGTTAGGAGAGCTTCTTTAAGGCCGTTCAGCAGGAAAGCCGTCGTAATGGTTACGAAGGCGTTTAGGATGAGAAAATTGGCCGCCATAACCAGCCATTTCTCCAGAGCATTTTCCACGTGTAATGCCCATTCAGGGTTGCCGTAGGCGATGAAAACCCCCACCGACAAAAGGACAATCGCATTGACGACCAACGTCCAGACCGCGGCGCCGAGGCCGAAGAAGGTGCTGACCAGAACCGACGCGCCGAACAGCCAGATATATCCGGCCCCGACCGGCCCCAGAATAAAGAGTATTATTATTCCAAGAGCATAGAGGACGGAACAGAATCCCATCGCCCGCACTAAAAACAACGAATTGCGCGCGATGATAATGGTCACGGCAGCCACATAGGCCAGAGAATCGATCAGGATGACACCCCACAGTCCTTCTTTATAGGACAACAGGAGCGAAGGGATCAGAGCGATGGGTCCGAATACCGAGGCGATGAAACAGATAAGAAAGAGAATGCGTTCCCGCCAGAATGTCAGGGAATCACTGGTCCACACATATGAGGGCAGCAGCCTCTTTTCAAGGGCGGACCAACCGGCTGTGAACGTTTCCACGAAACGGATATGCAATGGTCAACCTCCCTGTCGCGTTAAGGAAAAAAGAAATCTTCCGTTGCGTCCTCTTCCCAGCGGTGCTTCGTTGTTTTAAATATTACGAAGAAGCGTCATTCTGTAGCGTAATGGTAACTTCCTTCGAGGCTAAAATATCGGCACCTTCTGATAAATCATTTTCACAATGAACTCCTGAAGGTTAAGTGTGAAACCTATCAGTTTACCGAGCTTGGAAAAGAAGAAGAATAAGGAACGATTAGTTACAGAGCCGAAAGGATAGTAACATGTTACTTATATTAATATATCAGAACTTAAAGTCAAGAGGGAAATAGTTCCCGTCTCAGTCCGAATTGAAGATATACACCTGAAGTCCAGCCTTTTCGTCAAGAGTTAAAATTTGTGGATAACAGGAAGAAACAACCCAACATTTTAATAGGGGTTATCAGGGACATCCTTTAGAGTTGCATTAAGGTAGGACATATTTATTTGCATTCATTAATTTCTATTGTAACGTGCGCTAATTCATGCACTTTCTTTAATCGTTCTTTATATTCTTCGATTGAATACTTCTTTTCCGTTACCAAAGACAAAATACAAGCATATCTATTTTGTGCTACTCTCCAAATATGTAAGTCACATATTTTCGTATCTCCATCGGATTCAATCTCACTTTTTATTTCATTAACTATTGCATCGTTCACCTCATGTTCCAGCAAAATACCGCCGGTATCCCTCAATAATAAATATGACCAGCGGATGATTAATCCTGCACCGACAATCCCCATAAACGGGTCAAGCCAAATAAAATTAAAATACTTTGCGCCAAGCAATGCCACAATTGCCAATACAGACGTCATGGCATCTGCCATAACATGCAAATATGCTGATTTCAAATTCAAGTCTTCGTGTTCGTGCTTATGATGGGAATGCTCATCTTCTCCATGATGATGGTGTCCATGTTCATGAGCATAGCCGCCACTATTGAGTATTATGGCGCAAACAAGATTTACCAACAATCCTAAGATTGCTACAAACAATGCTTGATTAAAATAAATGTTCAGGGGATTAATCATTCTTTCAATAGAAGAATAAATCATTATTACGCCAACGATACCAAGCACAATAGCGCTTGTGTAAGCCCCTAGAATTTCAATTTTCCATGTTCCAAATGTAAATGTTTCATCTTTTACGTATTTTCTTGCCGTAATGTATGCAATTAGCGATATTCCAAGAGCGAAGGCATGTGTTCCCATGTGCCAGCCGTCTGCTAGCAAAGCCATTGAATTTGAAATCCAACCAAATAATATTTCAGCAATCATTGTTACAAAGGTGATTATCACAACAATTAAAGTTCGCCTCTCTATTGCTTTTTTATCAACGTTAAATATGTGATGATGTTGCCATAATTCTATTTGTTCGTTATGCACTTTGTTTTCCTTGATTATCGTTTATTAGAGTTGCCTGATTTCCCGACGAGGCCATAGTATTTTAACTATTAACTTGTAATTTTGCATAATTTTAAAAGTTCGTCAATTATCGACTACAAGGAAGGATGATAGCCCCCCTTTAAATATAGAAAGTCAATTGTCCTGCACCTGCATCTTTCATCCAGGATTATACAGATGATTATTTGTTTGAAAGACACAAAAAAGGGAAACCTTATTTTTTTGTAGGAAAATCCCTACAAGGAGAAACCTTGACACTATAACCATATTAGAATATTTCTCAAATGCGGTTTTTTTGGCGTAGACCCCCAATAAAGGAGAATAGCACATGACGAAAGCAGAATTAGTTGATGCAATAGCCGCCGATGCAAAAATCTCAAAAGCTACTGCTGGTGCCGCCCTCGATTCATTTGTTAAAAATGTCACCAAGGCATTAAAAGCAAAAGACGGTAAAGTTACTCTTTTTGGTTTTGGAACATTCTTAAAAGCAAAACGAGCAGCTCGCAAAGGCAGAAATCCCCAGACCGGC
>JAWOHP010000111.1:0-14966 GCA_046485065.1 Desulfobacterales bacterium
GCTTTTTAGTCCGGCAACCCGACATTACATCGGCAACCCGCTTCATTGAACGGCATGCGACAACATCAATACCTTTTTCACCTAAAAAATCTTCAATAATTACCTGGCCTATCTCAACCGGGGCCACGACCTTAAGTTCATGAATTTTTCGCGCTGCCTCCAGAATCTGATCCTTATGAATCGCCCCTGAAACTTTTACCGGAAGGCGCTGCCGCAGCGCGCCTGAAATAGAAATGGTGGTGCTTATGCTACGGCGCGGGTCTGTAAATTCCTGCCTCGCATACTTGGCGCCCCGATTACATTCATTCCCGGTAACTTCTTTTATCTGATCCTTTTCATGTTCGAGCTGCAGCGGACAACCGACCGGGCAGCCGATACATATATATTTTTTTATCTCAATCAACTCTCTCTCCCTTTTCAAGCGGAAGAATATCTATACGAAGGGTATCCCCATGAAATTTGTCAAGCAGGTCCGGTTTTATCTTGAACATTATCATTTCGGCCGGAAAAACAAAACGCAGCTTTTTTTCCATCAGACTGCCCACCCTTATTTTACATGGCTTCATGGCGGCTTTGCAGCGAAGATGTATGGTATGCTCTCTCTCGGGGCTCAATGTATGCGGAACACAGTAACGCACATTGTCACCGGGAACAAGCTGGATATTGTCCTTCGGCCGCCTCACTCCTTTAGACCATTCACCCGCAAACCTCCCGGCAAGCAGTGCCTCACGTGTCACATAGTCAACCAGATCATGAACATGCAGAACATTACCGCATGCGAACATTCCCGGCATGCTTGTTTCCAGCGTGCTTGATACCAATGGCCCTCCGGTAACAACATCAAGGCCGATTCCAAGGTTCTGGGTAAGTTCGTTCTCCGGAATCAGGCCAACCGATATAAGAAGAGTATCGCACGGGACATCCCAGGCCCGGCTCATATCAGGCCTCAAGTCAGGATTCACAGGTGCAACTGTAACCTTTTCGACTCGATCGCGGCCGTGTACGTAGGCAACCGTGGTAGAGAGGTGAAGAGGAATATCAAAATCCTCAAGACACTGAACCACGTTGCGTGTAAGTCCGTTTGAATAGGGCATCAGCTCGAAAACACCTTCGACGTGGCATCCTTCCAACGTCAATCGCCTGGCCATGATCAGCCCGATGTCGCCCGATCCCAGAATTGCTATCCTTTTCCCTGGCAAATAGCCCTTGAGATTGACGAATTTTTGCGCAAGCCCGGCCGTGAGTATACCCGATGGCCTTGTGCCGGGTATACGAACAGCGCCCCTTGTGCGTTCACGACATCCCATGGCCAACACAACAGCCTTTGTTTCCACAGTTATGAGTCCGTGCGATTCACTCATTATACGAACTTTTTTGGAACCGCCGGAATCTACTACTACACCGGATACATAGCTGCCGGGTAAGACATCAACGTCATTGTCAATGACCTTCTGAAGAAAACGCTCGGCATATTCCGGGCCTGTCAGTTCTTCGCGGAAGTAGTGCATTCCGAACCCAGAGTGGATACATTGAAGAAGAATTCCCCCGGCTTCAGGCTCACGGTCAAGGATTAATATCTTCTCTTCGCCGCAATCTCTTGCGCCCAGAGCCGCTCCCATTCCTGCGGGACCGCCACCGACAACAACTACTCCATATTTTTTTTCAACCCGTCCAAGCATAACTCTCTATGATTACCTCAACAGCTTCAGGCATCTCCCATTTTTGATGCTTTCGTAAAAAGTCAGTATCTCACACCAAGCCACAAAGATAACAAAGTTAACATGTTAATATTAAATAAATTTTATTTCTTCGTGTTCTTAGTGCCTTTGTGAGAAAATATAGTTTTTACGAGTCCATCATCTTTTTAACAACCCACGAATCGCCACCACGCTTCGTTATTTCCTGAAAAGGCTTATTCAGTCTCTTTGACAGGATGTCCATGCAGTGCGGCGCGCAGAAACCTCCCTGGCAGCGCCCCATGCCGGCGCGGCTGCGAAATTTTATGCCGTCCAATGTCCGCGCACCATGGTCAACGGCGTTATGAATCTCGGCTTCGGTCACCAGTTCACACCGGCATACAACCTTGGCAAACAGGCGATCTTTTTCAACAAGGCGCCTCTGCTGTTCATCATTCAGGGAAGCAAATCGAGGCGGCCCCGTAAGATGAGGCTTGAAGTTTTCCTTTTTCTTCAGAACCAGCCCTTCCGATTTTAAAATATTACGGACATACAGAGCTATTGCAGGCGCACAGGTAAGCCCGGGAGACTGGATGCCCGCAGCGTTGATGAATCCTTTTATCCGTGTCGGCCCGATAATAAAATCATTCGTATTACTGACGGCCCGAAGTCCTGCAAACTCGGTGATGGTATCACGCTCGGTTATGGATGGACATATTTTGCTCACAAATTCAAACACCTGCTCAGAACCCTCGTATGTAGTGGAAGCATCATCCCGGTCTGTGGTATCCTGTGCGGTTGGGCCGACCATAATCGTTCCGTCAAAAGTAGGAATTATCAGAATGCCTTTGGTATTCTTTTTTGGTATCGGAAAGATAAGCCTCTGGACAAGCCCCTTGAGTCGCTTGTCCAGCATGTATTCTTCCCCTTTCCGGGGATGTATGGTAAAATCCCTTAAACCGGCCATCTCGGCAATCTTATCGGCATAAACTCCGGCACAGTTTATCACAAACCGCGCTTTTATTGTTTCAGTAGATGTATGCACGGCAATAAAGTCTTTTTCGACTTCGATATTTTCTACAGCACAGTTAACTTTAAGATCTACACCGTTATCAACGGCGTTTTCACTCAGCGCGTTAGCCAGTTCATAGGGATTGATTACTCCTGCTGATGGAGCATGGAGTGCCGCAACGAGCGTATTGGAAAGATTTGGTTCCGCGTTGCGGATGCGTTCCCTGTCCCATATTTCAAGGCCAGGCACACCTTTCGCCTCTCCCTGTCTTTTTAACCGCTCCAGCTCCGGAATCTCAGATTCGCTTCTGGCTACAACCAGCTCGCCTATTCGGCGAAAACCGAAATTGAGCTCTTTGCATAGTCTATCGTACAGCTTATTGCCACGGACAACAAGTTTCCCCTTTAGCGTATCCGGCGGGCTATGGTGACCTGCATGGATAATACCGCTGTTGGTTTTAGTTGTACCGAAGCTGACCTCTTCGTATTTTTCCACTATAACGATGCCAAGCCGGTAGCGTGACATTTCGCGGGCAATGGCACAGCCTATCACTCCGCCTCCGATTACCGCAATATCATACATAAAAGCTCCTTGAAACTTAACCTGAAGCAACCACTTGGAACACTCAATCCTGTTATCTTTGCTTATACCTTCACTCCGGTAAAAAGTCAAAAAATACGACTTTATCTTTGAAGTAAGGGGAAACCCCTTTCCACCTTGACAAAAACGAGGAAGACGGTGTAGGTATTTTAAACAAACGATCTCTGTTTTCGGCACTTCATCTGTTTCAATTATTAATAGAATTTTTATAGTTACGGACCTATTCAATGATGAAACCTTTTAACAAATTTCCCTCCAATTTAAAAGAACAGATCAGCTATGTCCTCACAGATATCGATGACACCCTCACAAGCAACGGGCGGCTTCCTGCAGCTGTTTTTACCGCAATGGAAAGTTTAAAAAGAGCCGGTATCAGAATTATACCTATCACCGGACGCCCTGCCGGGTGGTGTGATCATATTGCCCGGATGTGGCCAATAGATGGCCTGGTCGGTGAAAACGGCGCATTCTATTTCAGTTACGACGAACGACGGAAAAAAATGCTTCGCCGTTACTGGAAATCAGAAAAGGAGCGCATAATAGACCGTAAAAAGCTTGATAAAATTAAAAGGGAAATACTATCAGGAATTCCAGGTTGCAATGTCGCATCCGACCAGGCATACCGTGAAGCGGATCTTGCTATCGATTATTGTGAAGATGTTCCGCCACTTTCTATGAAAAAGGTTGACAAAATTGTTGATTGCTTCAGGGCGGCAGGCGCCAGGGCAAAAATAAGTTCCATACATGTTAACGGCTGGTTTGGAAATTACGACAAACTTTCCACGACCAGGCTGCTGTTTACCGAGATCTTCAATATAACTCTCGATCAGGTTAAAGAACAGATAATTTTTACCGGCGATTCTCCCAATGATGCTCCGATGTTTGCCTATTTCCCTCATTCGGTCGGTGTTGCAAACGTAAGTCTGTTTAAGGACAGGATGGCCTGTGAGCCGGTTTGGGTAACACAAAAGAAAGGCGGTGAAGGATTTGCTGAAATGGTTGGCGTTCTTCTTAAACGAACCAAAAAAGTGATTGGTTCAAGAAAATGAGCAAAGGAATGAAATAACTTATGGCTTCCAAATTTTTAAGTGAAAAAAATCTGAAGTTCCTTTTGTTCGAGGTTTTTGAAATTGAATCCCTGACCCGCTTCGAGTATTACCGTGAACACAATCGGAAAACATTTGATATGGTGCTCAGGGAAGCGCTCAGGCTCTCCAGGAATTTGCTTTACCCGGTATTTGCTGAAATGGATCGTAATCCTCCCGAGCATGTCGCCGGTAAGATCAAAGTACACCCTTCTGTTCGAACAATAATGAAAGAATTCGGCGATGGCGGATGGATTTCAAGCAGAATGCCTTATGAACTTGATGGGAATCAGCTTCCCCATTTAATCGCCGATGCCTGTGACTTCATATTCGGGGCGGCAAATTATTCCGCGGGTGTTTACCCCGGACTTTCTGCCGGCGCTGCCCACCTGATCGAATCTTTTGGAAGCAAAGAACTGTTCCATACCTATGTGCCCAACATGTATGCCGGAAAATGGCAGGGGACCATGGCGTTAACCGAACCTGAAGCAGGTTCATCACTAACGGATATCACAACAACAGCTGAACCGACTGAACAGGGATATTACCTGATAAAAGGACAGAAAATATTTATCTCCGCAGGAGATCATGACGGGGTTGAAAATGTAGTGCACCTGATGCTGGTAAAGATTAAAGATGCGCCTCCCGGAATAAAGGGGATATCACTCTTTGTTGTTCCAAAAAACAGAATTGGCGCAAACGGTCAGTTGATTTCAAATGATGTAAACACATCCGGGATATATCACAAGCTTGGCTACAGGGGATGCCCTATTGTCCAACTCAGCATGGGAGACAAAAACGATTGCCGCGGCTGGCTTGTCGGAAAACCCCACAATGGATTGAAATACATGTTCCAGTTGATGAACCAAGCTCGCATCGGAGTCGGTATAGGCGCCGCCTCTATTGCTACGGCTGCTTATTATGCATCCCTCGAATATTCCAGAACCCGTCGCCAGGGTCGCCCTGTTTCTAAAAAAGATCCCGCCCTGCCTCAGGTTCCCATCATTGAGCACGCTGACGTAAAGCGAATGCTGCTGTTTCAGCGGGCTGTTGTTGAAGGATCCCTTTCTCTTCTGATGCAGTGCAGTAAATATGTTGATATGATTAAAGTTGTTCCTGATGATGAGAAAGAAAAATATATAAATCTCCTGGAAATTTTAACACCGGTTGCAAAAAGCTATCCATCTGAAATGGGCATAGAGTCCATAAGCCGGGGCTTGCAGTGCTTTGGCGGATCCGGGTACTGTGATGATTACCCTATGGAGCAGTATTACCGTGACGCGCGCATCCACCCCATTCATGAAGGCACCACCGGGATTCAGGGCATGGATCTTTTGGGGCGCAAGGTGGTTGCGCAAAATGGCCGATCGTTTATGCTGCTCATAACGGAAATCGAAAAAACCATCGCAATGGCAAATGAATTTCCCGAGCTACGGATCTTTGCGCAACAACTAAACAACTCCCAGACCAAACTTCAGGAGGTTACAGGACATCTCATTCAGATATTTACCGATAAGGGAGCTGAATATTTCCTGGCGGATGCTACACTCTATCTTGAATTGTTCGGAATTATTGTTGTTGCATGGCAGTGGCTGTTGCAAGGTATTGCGGTCCGGAAAGCCCAGCAAAATGCATCAAATAATAAAGATATTGCTTTTTATCAGGGTAAATTTATTGCGCTGCGCTATTTTTTCGGGTATGAGCTTCCCAAAACGCTGGGGCTCGCTGAACGCCTTCAAAACGGTGACGGATTGACGGTTGATATGACTCCGGAATTATTCAACGATTGATAATTTTATAGCCTGTTTAAGTAGGCGTATAAGAAATGCCGTTATCCGAAAATATTTATTTTCGGCTTTCTTTTTTTAATTGAATGATTATAGTATCTGTCAGAGTTATGTTCCGATTGGAGCGATAATCAGAATATTGTACATCGAATTTCGAAGTACGATGTTCGATCTTCGATGTACGACGCACAAACAGCGGTATTTTGGACTGCTCGGATTTCATGAAACTAATGCTCATTTTAATTTTATTTTATGAAGCCCCCCGATTTTGTACGGCATATAACAGGAGGATATCATGTGGGAATATACTGATAAAGTTAAAGATCATTTTTTAAACCCCAGGAATGTCGGGGTAATCGAAAACCCGGACGGTGTCGGCGAAGTCGGCTCCCTGGCCTGCGGAGATGCCCTTACCCTTTATTTCAAACTGGATGAAAAAGGGAAAATAAAGGATGCCAAATTCCAGACTTTCGGATGTGCAAGCGCCATAGCATCTTCATCCGCACTCACTGAAATGATAAAGGGATTGACTCTCGATGAAGTTTCCAAGATTACAAATGAGGATATTGCCTCTTACCTCGGGGAGCTTCCGAAGGAAAAAATGCACTGTTCTGTAATGGGCCGGGATGCCCTTGAAAAAGCCATATCACATTACCGTGGTGAAAAAGAAAAAAAGGTTGAAGGCGAAATTGTATGTGAGTGCTTCGGAGTTACAGATGTCGACATAAGGCGCGCGGTCACGGAAAACAACCTGTCTACGATTGAAGATGTTACAGATTATGTCAAGGCAGGCGGAGGCTGCGGCAAATGCCATGAAAAAATACAGGAGATTATAGACTCTGTTCAAAGTAAGGATAAGCCTGTTAAGAAAAAAGTCATCAAGCTTACCAATATACAGAAAATAAAACTGATTGAAGAGACCCTTGAACGCGAGATAAAACCCGCTCTTAAAAAGGATGGCGGTAATATAGAACTTATAGATGTTGATGGAAACAGAATAATTGTTAAAATGCGCGGTACATGCGCATCATGCAGCAAATCCCAGATAACGCTGAAGCACTATGTGGAATCGAAGCTGAGAGAACTTGTAGCTCCGGAACTGATTGTTGAGGAGGTGCAGCAGTGAAACCGATATACGTCGACAACAACGCTACAACCCGCGTAGCTCCCGAAGTTCTTGAAGAGATGCTTCCCTACTTTTCCGAACTCTACGGTAACCCCTCAAGCATGCACTCCTTTGGCGGAAATGTCGCGAGGAAGATAAAAGAATCCCGTGAAAAGGTCGCAAAATTAATAAGCGCAAATCCCGAAGAAATACTTTTTACGGCCTGCGGCACTGAAAGTGACTCTACGGCAATACGGGCCGCCCTTATCTCAAATCCTGACAGGAAACACATTATAACAAGCAGGGTCGAACATCCTGCAATCAAGAACCTGTTTGAAAACCTTGCCAAAAACGGATACCGGGTTACTTTCGTTCCGGTTGACAGTAAAGGGCTGCTCGATCTTGATTATTTATACAGACATCTTGACGATGATACCGCGGTAGTCAGTATAATGTGGGCAAACAATGAATCAGGAGTAATTTTTCCTGTAGAAGAAATTGCCCAGACCGTCAAGGCAAAGGGTATTGTTTTTCACACGGATGCGGTTCAGGCCGTGGGAAAAATCCCTGTAGACATGAATAAGGTGCAGGCGGATATGCTTTCCATATCGGGACACAAGATTCATGCTCCGAAGGGAATTGGCGCCCTTTACATAAGGAAAGGAACCAAGTTTTCACCTTTTCTCATTGGCGGCCACCAGGAAAGCGGACGAAGAGGCGGAACAGAAAATGTAGCTTCCATTATCGGGCTTGGCAAAGCAAGTGAAATTGCGCTTTCGGACATCGATCAGATGTCAACACGCGTAAAAAAAATGCGCGACAAGCTTGAGAATACCCTAATAAAAATGGTTCCCAATACAATGATAAATGGTGACAGGGAACAGCGTCTTCCGAATACAACGAGCATCGGGTTTGAATTTGTTGAAGGAGAAGCCATACTGCTGATGATGGATGAATTCGGCATATGTGCATCATCAGGTTCGGCGTGTACTTCCGGATCTCTTGAGCCGTCACATGTTCTGCGCGCGATGGGAGTCCCTTTCACGGCGGCGCACGGTTCCATCCGTTTCAGCCTCAGCACATACAACACTGAAGATGAAATCGATTTTATTATTGAAAAGGTTCCACCAATAATCAAACGTCTCAGGGAATTATCCCCTTTCTGGAAAAATAACGCGTGCAAATGAATCCATGAACCCTCTAAGTGTTTTGAAATGAGGATAAATATGTTTAAAGTAATGGTGCGGGACAACATGTCACCGGTCGCAAAGGAATTTCTTGAAGCAACAGGTGAGATTAAAGTAGTTGTCGACAATGAGAAAACTACCAATGATCCAGAGGAATTGGCAAAAATCATAAGCGAATTTCACGGCCTTGCGATAAGAAGCGGAACCAAGGTTACGGAACAGGTTTTAAAAAAAGCCGGAAAACTGAAGGTAATCGGCCGGGCCGGAATCGGCGTTGACAACATAGATGTCCAGGCAGCCTCAAGACAGGGCGTTGTTGTAGTAAATGCTCCGGGCGGCAATACAGTTACCACGGCAGAGCATGCTATTTCGCTTATGCTCTCTCTCGCAAGGCACATTCCGCAGAGTACCGCCTCTATCAGGGAAGGAAAATGGGAAAAGAAAAAGTATACAGGCGTTGAAATAAGCGGAAAGATTCTTGGAATTCTGGGTCTGGGACAGATCGGACGGGTTGTTGCCGACAGGGCCAAAGGTCTTCAAATGAAAGTCATAGCCTCAGATCCTTTTGTCAGTAAGGATGCGGCGCGTTCACTTGATGTCGAATTGGTCTCCTTTGACGAACTTCTTTCAAGCTCTGACTTTATATCCCTGCATGTTCCCCGTCTCAAAGATACCGTCAACATGATCAATGCCTCCTCCATCGCGAAGATGAAGCCGGGAGTCAGAATCGTAAACTGCGCAAGAGGGGAAACCGTCAATCTCGATGATCTTTATGATGCTCTCCTGAGCGGATATGTTGCAGGAGCGGCACTTGATGTTTTCCCGAAGGAGCCTCCTGATTCTTCAATGCCAATTCTCCAGCATCCGAATGTAATATTTACTCCCCATCTTGGTGCAAGCACCGGCGAAGCCCAAATAAAAGTGGCTGAGATGATTGCAAGGCAGATCGCAGCATATTTAATCGACGGGGTTCTGATAAATACCGTAAATTTCCCGTCCGTGTCCGGAGAAGTTATGCAACAGCTCCGCCCTCATCTTGATCTTGCAGAAAAAATGGGATCCATTATGGGGCAGCTTGTCAGAAAAATCCACGATATAACGGTCACCTATAGTGGAGATGTCGCTGAACTTGATACCAGACCACTCACACATGCAGTTCTTAAAGGACTTCTTGGCACATTTACGGACAAGCCGGTGAATTATGTTAGCGCACCCGCGTTGGCAAGAGAAAAAGGAATAAATATAAAAGAAACGGTAAGCCGCACAAGCGATGATTACGCGGGCTTGATTAAGCTCAAACTTGAGGAGCATGAAGGCGGACCGGGCGAGATTTGGGGAACGATATTCGGAAAGAAATATCCGAGGATAGTAAGGCTTGGGCGAATCCGCATGGATGCGATACCCGAAGGTGAAATAATAGTAATCCGGAATTACGACAGACCGGGGGTAATCGGAAATGTCGGCACAACCCTCGGCCGCCATAATATCAACATAGGCCGTTTTCAGCTTGGAAGGCTTGATGAACAGGCGCTGTGCATGGTAAATATCGATACGCCCGCAGACAGGAAAGTGATCGAAGACATAAAATCACTCCCGAACATAATATCCGTCCAGCAGATACACCTGTAAAATCATGTTTATGGTTTCTGGTCTCTGATTAGAATGTCGAATTTCGTTGTTCGTAGTTAGTTGATCGATTCACGATCTGCGATTTACGACTTTCGCCTCACGCCTTTGGCCTTAAGCAAGCTTCTTTTTGACCCTTTCCTTAAGCCAGTCGATCCACGGCTCGAAACCCTCTTCAGTTTTTGCTGAAATCTCAAAAACACTCATGCCCGGATGTATCTGAAGTAAATTTTTTACGGCAGCCTTCTTGTCATATTCGAGATAAGGAAGAAGATCTGTCTTGTTCAACAGCGCCGCGTCGCATACCCTGAACATCAGGGGATATTTAATAGGTTTATCCTCCCCTTCCGTCACGCTTAAAACAACCACTCTCGCGTCTTCACCTATGTCGAACTCAGCCGGACAGACAAGGTTTCCGACATTTTCAACAATCAGAAGATCAACGGCTTCCAGATCTATACTGTTTGCGGCATTGTCTATAACATGAGCGGCAAGGTGGCAGTCTCCCCCAAATTCATCCGTATTAACCTGTACAACCTGTACTCCAGTCACTGACAGGCGGTCGGCATCGATGGTTGAACAAATATCGCCGACTATAACAGCACATCTGATTTCCGGCAAAAGACGTGAAATTGTCTTTACAAGTGTTGTGGTTTTTCCTGAGCCCGGAGAGCTCATGACATTTAATACAAAAACCTTCTCATCTGCAAAACGGCTTCTGTTCTGCTGGGCCATCGTGTCGTTCACATCCAGTACTTTTCGTACAACCTTTATTTCCATTCTATTATTCCTCTGTAAATTATTTCGAATATATTTTTTCCCGATTACCTGGAAAAGGGGTCGAGGGTTCAAGTGAACCGGAGAATCAAATTTGACGACTTCGTAAAAAGCTCATTATACAAGGCGCACAAATCTTGAGGAATGAAGCGTACATTATAGTACGCTGCAATGACGAAAGATGAAGTGCAACACAGCAGAATGACTTTTTACGGAGCCGTCACGGATCTGCAATTTCTATTGAGACAATATCCAGTTCCCTCCCCGAAAGAATCCGGATGGAACCGCTGCCGCATTTTATACAGGTAAAAACAGGTCCTGTTATTGTCCATTCGGCAGAGCATTCATCGCATCTTGCAACAACAGGAACTTCTTCTATCATTAGCTTCGCGCCAGAAATTGGCGTATCTTTAGCCACTATGTCAAAGCAGAATCTGAGGCTTTCAGGCACAATTGCCGAAAGTTTACCCACCTTGATATTAACTCTTTCAACCTGAACATTCTCAACGCTTTTAGGAATTGATGCCGCCGCAATCTCAACAATCTGCATTGCTATACCCATTTCATGCATAGCCAAACACCGAAGCGCAGAGCTTCCCCAGAACACCCAGGTTTTCACAAATATGAATACCGCTTTTCTTCATCGCTGCGATTTTCCCCTGGGCTGTCCCGCTCCTTCCGCTTATTATAGCGCCGGCATGTCCCATCCTTCGTCCCGGTGGAGCAGTCAGTCCAGCAATAAAACCAATAACGGGCTTCGTAACATTCCTTGATATAAAATCTGCGGCTTCTTCTTCGGCAGTTCCGCCTATCTCCCCTACCATTACAATACCTTTTGTTTCAGGATCTTTTTGAAAGGCATCCAGGCAGTCGATAAAATTGGTCCCGTTTACGGGGTCTCCGCCTATTCCGATACATGTAGTTTGCCCGATGCCATTTTGTGTCAGTTGATGAACAACTTCATACGTGAGAGTTCCTGATCTGGAAACAACTCCGATGGGGCCGCCCGGCTTATGAATGTGTCCGGGCATTATACCGACCTTGCACTCTCCGGGAGTAATTATACCGGGGCAATTCGGCCCTATTACGCGGCTTTTTTTACCCGAAATATAATTTTTCACTTTCATCATGTCCAATACCGGAATGCCTTCCGTAATTGTAACGATAAGTCCGATTCCGGCATCTGCCGCTTCCAGTATGGCATCTGCCGCAAAAGAAGGAGGTACAAAGATAATACTGCAGTCGGCTCCCGTATTTTTAACCGCTTCATTTACAGTATTAAAAACAGGTATATCATCCATTTTCTGTCCGCCTTTTCCGGGGGTAACTCCGGCAACAACGCTTGTCCCATAGGCAAAACACTGGCGTGTATGAAATTGCCCTTCTTTCCCCGTTATCCCCTGAACAACAAGACGCGTATTCTTATCTACAAAAATACTCACTTTTCATAACCTCGCTTGTATAAAAGCCTCATAGAATTGTGTAAGTACTCAGATTTTTTAGACTGAAGGCTGTTGATGGTCAAACTCTCACTATCTGAGCAACTTTTTGCGCGGCATCCTGTAAATCAACGGCCGTAATAAGATTAAGCCCTGATTCGGAAAGGATCTTTCTCCCCGTCTCAACGTTTGTTCCTTCCATGCGTATTACAACAGGCACACTAATACCCGTCTTTTTTGCCGCCTGAACTACTCCCTCCGCAAGAACATCGCATCTTAAAATGCCGCCGAAAATATTTATAAAGATACCTTTGACATTTTTATCTCCAAGAATAATCCTGAAGCCGTTTTCCACCATCTCGGCGCTGGCTCCGCCGCCCACGTCCAGGAAGTTTGCCGGCTCGGCTCCTGCAAGCTTTATAATATCCATTGTAGCCATCGCAAGACCGGCGCCATTTACCATGTTCCCGACATTCCCATCCATTTTTATATAATTAAGATTGAATTTTGATGCCTCAACCTCAAGGGGTTCTTCCTCATCAAAATCCCTATATTCCACAATATCCTTATGCCTGAAAAGAGCATTGTCATCAAAGTTTATCTTAGCATCAAGGGCGATAACAGCACCGTCTGACGTGATGACAAGGGGATTTATTTCCAGGAGAGAGCAGTCATAGTCAACAAAAAGGCTGTAAAGATTTTTCAGCATTGCGGAAAATTCCTTTATCGCAGAAGCCGGCAGATTCAGTCCGAAAGCCGCATCCCTGCAATGGTAGGGATAAATTCCCGCAAGGGGATCTACATAGATCTTTATAATCTTTTCGGGACTCTTCTCCGCAACCTCCTCGATATCCATTCCCCCTGCCTCGCTTGCCATTATAACAATCTTGGCGGAAGCTCTGTCGGGGATTATTCCGAGATAAAGCTCTTTTTCAATATTGAGTCCCTGCTCAACAAGCACCTTTTTCACAAGCTTTCCTTCGGGACCGGTCTGATGCGTGACAAGATTCATTCCTATTATGTCGGATGTGCTCTTTTTTACTTCCTCAAGGGAATTTGACAGCTTTACGCCACCTCCCTTGCCCCGGCCTCCTGCATGAATCTGGGCCTTAACAACAACCGGAAAGGATCCAAGAGCACCTGCAATCCCGGCCGCTTCCCCGGATGTAAATGCAACCCCGCCTGCAGGAACGGGAACACCGTATTTTTTAAATAGATCCTTAGCCTGGTATTCGTGAATTTTCATTTTCCTATTTCCCTATAACTATTAGACTTTCTCTGATTGGTTTCCAATCCGGAAATTGACAATTTTGGGCAAGCTCAAGGAAATCAAGGAATTGCGCGGAGACATACACCTAGTATGTCGCACAAGAAATTCCGCAGATTGACACCGAGATCGCTCAAAAGGGTCATTTCCGGATGGAAACTATCCGATTATGCACAGTACTGCGTTTTTCGGAACCGAATCTCCGCTTTTGAAATTGATGGCCTTGATAACCCCTTCTACAGGAGCAGGCAGAGCATTTTCCATTTTCATCGCTTCAAGTATTACAACCGTATCCCCTTTTTTAACATGATCGCCGACATTCTTCTCATAAGACACTATCATGCCGGGCATGGGAGCGGTCAGCGTGACTCCCGCACCCACTTCTGTCGGAACCGCTTCAGGCATGGGCGCCTTTGGAGGGGCTGCCGGCGCAGCGGGTTTGGCTGTAGCGGCCGCCGCAGGAGTCGCGGGTTTCGGAGCAGCCGCGGGAACCTGCTGTATTAAGTTTATGACCGGGGATCCCCCTACCTCCTCAACACCGACCTCATAATAGTCGCCATCCACAAACACATTGAAATTCCGGAGTCTTTCGCCCTTTGCGGGAGCCTCTTTCTTTTCAGTTTTTTCAACAAGCTTGCCGGCCTTCGCTTTTGCAATGATCTCCTGCTCGGCCTTTACCTGCTCGAGAGTTCTGGGTTTAACCTCAGCAGGTGGCTCTTCCTTGCCGTACTTCCATCTTAAAAACTTTTTCCCGGTAACTGGATAAAGCGCATAGATAAGCACATCATCGATATCGACGGCAAGATCCTTGACTTCCTGTTTTGCTTTTTCAAGTTCAGGCTCTATAACCTCGGCTGGCCTGCATGTGATCGGTTTTTCTCCGCGCGGATACCCTTTTAGAGCCTTCTCCTGCAATTCGGGATTGATGGGAACAGCTGTTTTCCCGTAAAGGCCGTAGCAGAGATCCTTCACCTGAGCTGTAATCATTTTGTATCTGTCTTTCTCATCACCGAAAAGGACATTGTTAACCGTCTGTATTCCAACTATCTGGCTGGTAGGTGTAACAAGAGGGATCTGGCCCAGATCCTTCCTGACTTTCGGAAGCTCCGCATAAACCTCGTTTATCTTATCAAGGGCGTCCATCTCTTTGAGCTGGTTGACAAGATTGGAGAGCATGCCACCCGGAGTCTGATGCAGAAGAACATTTATATCTATGATTGAGACCTTTGAATCATCAAGCAGATGCTTGTACTTGGGAAGAATATCTCTTTCGAGAACTTCGTTTATGGCCGCAAGGTGCCTGATATCAAAACCTGTATCCCTGTTTGTGCCGAGAAGCGCCATGACAAGCG
This sequence comes from Desulfobacterales bacterium, assembly GCA_046485065.1. Lineage (GTDB taxonomy): Bacteria > Desulfobacterota > Desulfobacteria > Desulfobacterales > RPRI01 > RPRI01. The sequence goes on from JAWOHP010000111.1 coordinate 14,914, forward strand.
GTTCGATTGCAGGATGAGAAGTTCTGAATGCATAAGGTGTCATACAGGTGTCT
>JAWOHP010000141.1:0-23591 GCA_046485065.1 Desulfobacterales bacterium
TTTTCCCAAAACCTGATCGAGATGGAAAAAACCTATCGGCAGCGATATTCGTAAGATGGACTACCAATACAGACGCCGGATCACACAATTTTCCACCTAAAATAAGCACGCTTTTTGTCTTGACATTATGGAGACCCATAGATTACTTTCCCTTCGGTATTGTTCACATGATCTTGCCGGAATTCAAAATTCCCCTGGCGTTCCGGAAGATAGCAGGCAATCCGGATGAAGCAAACGATACGGGCGGAAAAGAGATTCTAATCCCGTATCAGCCTTCAGCGACGGCGTCTTTGTCGCCGATGCACGACTAAGTATTTAAACGGAGGTGTAATATTATGGCCCACTGGATGAATCTTGGCCAGATGCTGAAAATAAACGCAAGACATTTTCCTGAAACAACGGCATTAAAAGATAAAGATAGAAGCTTCACTTATCCTGAAACAAACAGAAGAGTTAACCGTCTTTCCCACAGTCTTCTATGCATGGGGCTTAAAAAAGGAGACAAAGTAGCCGTTCTTCTTGAAAACTGCATTGAGATAATCGAAATCTACCTTGCTGTCGCAAAGACAGGGATTATAATCGTTCCGATGAACTTCCGCCTTGTCGGAAAAGATATTGATTATATAGTCAACAATTCCGACGCAAAAGCGCTTATTGTGGACAATGAATTCACCCCTGTCATAGAAGAAATAAAACCAGGCCTTGTGAACATATCAAAAGAACGATACATCGTTGTGGGAAAGGAAAGACCCGGCTACAGGGAATATGAAAATTTCATCAAAGACTCCCCGGAAAACGAGCCCGACATGCAGGTTCTTCCCAAAGATACATGGATACTGATCTATACATCAGGCACCACCGGAAAACCCAAAGGCGCAATCCGCTCCCACGAATCGCACCTCTCTTTTTATTTCATAAATGCAGTTGATTTCGGATTCAGCCACCATGATATATGTCTCAATGTAATGCCGTTGTGTCATATAAATTCAACTTTTTTCACATTTACATTTCTTTACATCGGCGGGACAGTCTATGTGCACCCCGCCCGCTCCTTCAAATCCGAAGAGATTCTCGGGATAATTGAGAAGGAAAAAATCACATTTATCTCCCTTATTCCCACGCATTACAATCTGATATTGAATGTGCCCCCTGAAGCAAGAAAGTATAATGTAAGCTCAATCAAAAAACTTCTTTGCTCTTCCGCTCCGGCCAGAAAAAACATGAAGCTTGCCATAATGGAGTTTTTCCCCGGCGTTGAGCTGTATGAAGGCTACGGATCCACGGAAGCAGGCATAGTAACAGTGCTTAAACCGGAAGACCAACTCCGTAAACTCGGCTCCATAGGATATGAGTCTATCGGAACAGACTTTATAAAAATCATCGACGCTGGAGGGAAAGAAGCCGGAGTCGGAGAAGTCGGAGAGCTTTATTCGAGAGGCCCCATGCTCTTTGACGGTTACTACAAACTGCCGGAAAAAACCGCGGCTTCTTTCAGGGGCGAGTGGTTTTCCGCAGGAGACATGGCAAAAAAGGATGAGGACGGTTTTTATCAGATTGTAGACCGGAAAGACAACATGATAATAACAGGCGGCGAGCACGTATATCCGAGTGAGGTTGAGGAGGTTATAGGCTGTCATCCCTGCGTATTCGACGCTGCCGTTATAAGCGTGCCGGACGACAAATGGGGTGAAAAGGTTGTAGCTATAGTCATTCCAAAAGCTGACATAGAGGAAAAAGCCCTGATCGACTACTGCAAAGATAAGCTTGCAAGCTTCAAGCGCCCGAAACAGATACTCTTCATTAAATCTGAAGAAATGCCGAGAACGCCTACAGGTAAAATCCTGCACCGGATTCTCAGGGAAAAATATTGCTGATACCCGGCCCCGGTAAACGGGACTTTTTTTACTATCCCCTTTTGAGGTAGAAGAACGCAGTAAATAATTTATAGCTTACTCATAACCACATTATATAAAACGGAGGTTTGAAAAAAATGTTGACCAAAGCTTATATCCCTTACAAAGGCTATTACAGCACTCCTTTTTCCAGATGGCAGGGGAGCTTCGCAAATGAACATGCCATTACTTTCGCAGCAAACACATCAAAAAGATGGTTCGCACAGAAAAAATGGGATCCGGCAATCTTTGATTACCTGTTTCTTGGAATAACGATAGGTCAGCCCCAGTGGTTTTACGGAAGCCCCTGGGCGGCGGCACTGATCGGCGCCGAAGGAATTCCGGGGGTATTGCTGAGCCAGGCATGCACTACATCGACAACATGCATCTTCCAGGCGGCACTCGGGATTGAAACAGGGTTTTACAAAAACGCATACTGCCTCATGACCGACAGGTGTTCCAACGGCCCGCATACTGTCTGGCCCAACCCTAACGGTCCCGGCGGCGAGGTATTATCAGAAAACTGGATGATGGACAATTTCGGCAGAGACCCGTGGGCGAAAGGTGCGATGATCCAGACGGCCGAAAATGTTGCAAAGGAAGCAGGTATAACAAGAGAAGAATGTGATGCGGTAGCTCTGAGACGCTACGAGCAGTATATGGACTCTTTAGCGAACGACAAGGCATTCAAGAAACGCTACATGTTTCCAGCGGAAGTCAGTATTTCAAAGAAAAAAACGATAATCGTTGAAGATGACGAAGGAATTACCCCATGCACGAAAGAAGGCCTTGCGGCATTAAAGACGGTTCTTCCCGACGGAACACATACTTTCGGAGCGCAGACCCATCCGGCTGACGGAAACTGCGCGGTGGTTGTAACAACAAAAGAAAAAGCGAAAGAGCTCAGCAGTGATCCAAAAATTGAAATCAGGATAGTATCCTATGGGTATGCAAGGGCAAAAAAAGGTTTTATGGCCATGGCTGTTGTTCCGGCTGTCAAAATGGCTCTTGATAAGGCCGGTATTACTGTTAAAGATGTAAAAGCTATAAAAACCCACAATCCTTTTGCAGCAAATGACATTTATCTTTCAAAACAGATGAACATAGATGTCAACAGCTTCAACAACTATGGAAGCTCCCTGATTTACGGGCATCCACAGGCCCCAACGGCAGGACGGTGCATCATTGAAGGGATAGAAGAAGTAGCTATGCTGGGAGGCGGATATCTGCTGTGGGGAGGATGCGCGGCAGGCGATACAGGAGCTGGCCTTGTTTTGAAGATAGGATAAATTTAAGGGTTCGAGGAGTCGAGGGTTCAAGGGTTGACTGCCGGAAGTTGACTGTTAAGTGTCACCTGTTGGCTTTCTTTCTCCTTGAACCTTGCACATTTCACCCCTATCGCCGCACACCTCATTCATAGAAGTTTATAGCTATGATATCCCCTTTTCGGCATCGGGATACTTATATCTTATCACCTGTCGGATAGGTTTCCCATACTGAGTCTCTTGTCTTCGCAGCCCTTGGATAAGACCATGAAATTTTCCACTCAACTCCGCATCCGGGACATTTTGCTTTTTTCGATCCCTTCTTGAGCCAGAACCTTGTTGAACATGCAACACATTGGATCTCTTCTTCCCGTGCTCCTTCATTGATTTTGATTATCTTCATTTTGAGATCTCTCTGTCCAATATATGGCGGCTAACCTGCTTGTTAAATGTAGAGTCGGATTTTCCCCCATCTATTCCTTGAGCACAGGCCAGGGTTCCGCGTTCCATATGTCCCTGTTATACTCCATGATTGTTCGGTCCGATGAAAACTTGCCCATTCTCGCAACATTCAATATTGTTTTTTTGGTCCATGCGTTCTGATCCCTGTAAAGCGCATCAACATCTCTGTTGGAGTTATAATAAGATTCGAAGTCTGCGAGTATGAAATATCTGTCTTCCTTGAGCAGCAGATCAATAAGAGCGTGGAAAATATCGGGTTCTTCAGGGCTGAAAAATCCTTCCCGTATAAGGTCTATCGCCCTTGCAAGGAGAGGATCATTTGCGTAATGTTCCCGAGGACTGTAAGCATGGCGCCTTGCAGAGACCTCCTCAGCGGTCAATCCGAAAATAAATATGTTTTCCTTCCCGACCTCTTCCATTATTTCTATGTTTGCCCCGTCCAGAGTTCCGATAGTCAGGGCTCCGTTTAACGCGAATTTCATATTGGAAGTCCCCGAAGCTTCAAAACCGGCTGTTGAAATCTGCTCGGAAAGATCCGCAGCGGGGAATATTTTTTCCGCAAGAGAAACCCGGTAATTTGGAATGAACACTACTTTGATTATCTTGTTTGTTGATGCGTCGCGGTTCAGCATTTCAGCAACATGACAAATCAGGCGGATAATTGTTTTGGCAGTAAAATACCCGGGAGCCGCTTTTCCTCCAAAAAGGAAAGTGCGTGGATGCATGGAAAAATCGGGCTCCTGCTTGAGCTTAAGCCAGCAGTAAACAACATGAAGTATATTAAGCAGTTGTCTCTTGTACTCATGTATTCTTTTCACCTGAATATCATAAATTGAAGAGGGATCTATCTGGATACCGGTATTATTCAGAATAATCTTCGAAAGCTTCTCTTTATTTGCAAGCTTTACGGCTTTCCATTCTCTGACAAAGCCGGGATCCTCGATAAAAGGCTCTATTTTTCGAAGCTGGTACAGATCTTTGGCCCATTCATTTCCTATTCGCGAGGTAATAAGTTCGGAAAGCTTTGGATTTCCTGCAAGCAGCCACCTGCGGGGAGTTATGCCGTTTGTCTTATTGTTGAACTTGCCGGGATACATCTCATTGAAGTCTTTAAGTTCTTTTTCTTTAAGGAGCCTGCTGTGAAGCGCTGCCACTCCGTTTACAGAATGTGATCCGACTATTGCCAGATGTGCCATACGGATTCTTTTTTCCGTGTCCTCTTCCACAATCGACATCCCACGCATCCGGTTCTCGTCGCCCAGATAACGTACCGCAACATCGCGCAAAAACCTGCGGTTTATCTCATATATTATCTGGAGGTGGCGCGGAAGAAGAGATTCAAACATGGGAACAGGCCATTTTTCGAGCGCTTCCGAAAGAAGAGTATGATTAGTATATGCGCATGTCCGTGATGTTATGTCCCAGGCCTTTTCCCAGTCGAGACCATGCTCATCAAGCAGCAGTCGCATCAGTTCAGGAATTGCAAGCGCGGGATGAGTGTCGTTCATCTGTATGGCAACCTTGTCGGGAAATTCTTCGAAAGTGTCATGGTTTACAAGATAACGTCTCACAATATCCTGAATTGAACAGGAAACAAAAAAATACTCCTGTTTAAGCCTTAGCTCCCTCCCCTCAAATTTATCATCATTAGGATAAAGGACTTTCGAAATGTTTTCAGAGATGTTTTTCTCCTCCACGGCTTTCAGATAATCGCCATGCTGGAAATATTTAAGATCAAATTCATTTGAAGCTCTCGCAGACCATAACCTCAAAGTATTGACCGTATTGTTGTCATAACCGTCTATCGGAATATCATATGCGATGCCAATTACATCATTAGTGTCGACCCACTCTGTTTTCAGCTTTCCGTCGGGGAGTATTATCTGCTTGATTCTTCCGTAAAAATGAACACAAAAACTGTATTCGGGCCGGGCGATTTCCCAGGGATTTGAATACTTGAGCCAGTTTTCAGGAAGTTCAACCTGCCCCAGATTTCGTATGGCCTGGTCAAATATTCCGAATTCATACCTTATTCCATACCCGTAAGCAGGTATTTCAAGAGTTGCCATTGAATCGAGAAAGCATGAAGCAAGCCTTCCAAGCCCGCCGTTTCCAAGGCCCATATCAGGCTCGTTTTCGGCAAGATCGTCGAGTTCAATATTCAATTCCTCCATTGCTCTCTTTGTTTCATGGTAAATTCCAAGATTAATCAGGTTATTGATTAAAAGACGTCCCATAAGATATTCAGCTGAAAGATAGTAAACCCTTTTAACATCATGGTTGTAATAGAGCTGCTGGGTGCGGATCCAGCGCTCAATAAGCCGATCCCGGGTTGCAAGTGAAAGAGAAAGATAGAGGTCACGTTCAGTCGCTGTATACTGATCTTTAGAAAGCGAGTATTCGAGATGGTTGGCAAAAGAAATTTGTATGCTTCTCCAGTCTGTCCCCTTGTTGAAAGTGCCCCAGTCCCTGAACAGGTTGCTTTTTTTCATAGGCTTACTCTTTTTTGAATATGACATGAAATATACCTCCGATTTTATCGTTATATCATAACCCTGCCTTATATTACATTATACCAGGGCACGGACAATCAGGCAAGAACAGTTGTTTTCAGATGGAATGTAACCTATTGTATACCATACTTTTATTTAGTTTCCATCCGAAAATAAAAACAGTATTCATTTAAGTTTCCAATTCTGAAATAGGTAATTTTGGGCAAGCTCAAGGAAATCAAGGGATTGCGCTTAAGACGTACATAAAGTACGTCGCACAAGAAATCCCGCAGATTGACACAGAGATCGCTCAAAAGGGCCATTTCAGGATGGAAACTATTTAAGTTTAAAGTAAGCTGTTTTATTAATCAAGAAAGATTGGTCAGCCGTCATTATTGATTGACACAAAATACTCCCGTTTCTATAATAACAACTATGATAATTTTTCTCATATCTGATACAAATTTTTGTATTTATTAGATAAACCATTGCATATAGTTCAAATCATTAAACTTATGAAAAGAAGCGGCCATTAATATCTGGTAAATATGGAGGGATAAATCAATGAGCAAGGTACTTATTATAGGGGCAGGCGGAGTGGGAGGGGTTGTTGTCCATAAATGCGCTCAGGTTCCAGAAGTTTTTTCAGAAATTGTTCTTGCAAGCAGAACGATCGATAAATGCGAAAAAATAAAAAACCAGATTTCAAAGCCTATCGAAACAGCCAGAGTTGACGCTGACAACACCCGTGAACTTGTCGGATTAATACGCAAAGTATCTCCCGACCTTATTATAAATACCGCTCTTCCCTATCAGGATCTTTCCATAATGGATGCCTGTCTTGAAACAGGAGTTGATTACCTGGATACCGCAAACTACGAACCGCCCGATGAAGCCAAATTCTGTTACAAATGGCAATGGGATTATCATGAAAGGTTTAAAGAAAGAGGTATTATGGCTCTTCTGGGATGCGGATTTGACCCCGGCGTAACAAATATTTTTTGCGCCCACGCAGCAAAAAATCATTTTAATGAAATACATTCTGTTGAGATAATGGATTGCAATGCCGGAGAACACGGGCACCCATTTGCAACCAACTTTAATCCTGAAATCAACATAAGGGAAGTTACAGCCCGCGGTAAATATTATGAAAATAACAAGTGGATCGAAACCGACCCTCTTTCTGTTCATAAGACTTTTGATTTTCCGGAAATAGGCCCGAAGGAAATGTATCTTCTGTACCATGAGGAACTGGAATCACTTGTTAAAAACTTCCCTTCCTTAAAAAGTATGAAATTCTGGATGACTTTTTCACAGGAATACCTGACTCACCTCAGGGTACTTGAAAACGTCGGCATGACAAGGATCGACCCTGTCAATTTTGACGGGCATGAAATTATTCCGTTAAAATTTTTAAAAGCTCTTCTTCCCGAACCTTCGTCTCTTGGTGAAAATTACAGGGGTAAAACATGCATAGGCTGCATGATTGAAGGAATCAGGGATGGGAAATCGAGAAAATATTATATCTACAACATCTGCGACCATGCCGAATGTTACAGGGAAACAAAGGCACAGGCAGTATCATACACGACCGGAGTTCCGGCAATGATCGGGGCCATGATGATGCTTACCGGAAAGTGGAAAGGGAAAGGCGTATTCAACGTGGAAGAATTTGATCCGGATCCCTTCATGGAAAAACTCGGAAAGCACGGACTGCCATGGATCGAAAAATTTTATTGACGACTTTGTAAAAAGTCGTCTGTTTTCACATAATTATATAAATTCAACTGAACTTATTCATGCTTAATTAAAATTATTTCTTGCTGTTCATATAGGGAATAAAATGCCTCGTACCGGAAATAATGAAATCCAGACACCCTGCTATATAATTGAGGAAGATGCTCTCCTCCGAAACCTGAAAATACTCGATTCGGTCCAGAAACAGACCGGTTGTAAAATTATCATGGCGCTTAAAGGATTTGCCATGTTCAGCGTTTTCCCCTTGGTCAGGCAATACCTTTGCGGTGTTTCCGCAAGCTCACTCGATGAAGCAAGGCTTGGGTATGAGGAGTTCGGAGGAGAAGTTCACGTCTGCGCCCCAGCGTACATGGAATCTGAAATTGATGAACTCATGGGTTATACCGATCACATGGTCTTCAATTCCTTTTCCCAGTGGAGACGCTTTAAAAAAAGAGTGAGCGAAAGCAACAGGAATATTTCATGCGGTATAAGAGTCAATCCGGAGCATTCCGAAGTAAAGGTGCCTATTTATGATCCGTGCGGTCCCTTCTCAAGGCTTGGAACAACAAGGGAAAATTTCGAAGAAAACGAGCTTGATGGAATTACAGGCCTCCATTTTCACAACCTTTGCGAGCTGAATTCGGATTCCCTATCAAGAACTTTAAAGGTTGTTGAAGATAAGTTCGGATCATTTTTCCATAGAATAATATGGATAAATTTCGGGGGAGGGCATCACATAACAAGAAGGAATTATGATGTAGATCTCCTTTGCAGCCTGATTACAGATTTTAAAAAACGTTATTCCCTTGAAGTATACCTGGAACCTGGAGAAGCAATAGCTCTTGATGCCGGTGTTTTGGAAGCCTCGGTTTTAGATATTATTCACAACAAAATGGATATCGCTATACTTGACACATCAGCAGCAGCCCACATGCCCGATGTGCTTGAAATGCCATACAGGCCGGAGATAACAGGCGCCGGTCTCCCGGGAGAATATCCTTACACATACAGGTTGGGCGGAATGACATGCCTTGCAGGCGACATTATAGGAGATTATTCCTTCCCTGAACCGCTGAAGATAGGCTCAAGGCTTGTTTTTCAGGATATGGCACACTACACAATGGTCAAAAACAACACATTTAACGGCATCCGCCTTCCTTCGATTGTTGTAAGGAAGAGCTCAGGTGAAGTATTTATTGTCCGCAAATTCGAATATAATGACTACAAAAACAGACTTTCATAAAAATGTTTCTTGAAAAACTTCAGACTTAAAAACAAATTATCCCGCATCCTGACAAATGATACAGAGTATTTCAAATCCCTTTTCCGAGAATTCTTTCATCGTGCATAAGTCTTTCCCGGATTCCCTTGCCCACATGGTAGTTGCGGTTGAATTCTATCCAGAATTCTTTATCTTTTTTCTTCCAGTCAGCACCAAAACGCTGATCAAAATACTCTCCCAGAAGCTCAAAAAGAAGCTTCCATGGCGGTTCCCCTTTTTCATGTGCTGAAAGGATCTTATCGAGAAGCTCATCTAACTCTGACAGTTTTTCTTTCGGTAGATATGCTATAGCTCCTTTATCAATTGAAGACATGAGAGTTTCCGGGTTGATAGCGTGCGCCGTAAGCATTACAGCAGGAATCCCGCGTTCAACTGCTTCCTCAAGAAGTTTTAACCCATTAACACCCATAATATCGAGAACCGCAAGGTCATACCTGTTTTCTTTTATTTTTCGGGAGGCACTTTTGTAGTCGCGCGCAGTGTCAACAGTTGCCTCCTCAAGAATATCAACAATTGTCTCCAGTATATCTTCTTCATCATCCACAGCAAGAATACGTTTTTTATTGAGATAAGATTTCGGTTCTGCCATTTGTACCTCCCAATCATTTTGTTAGTGCCGATTTATGCATTCGTTTAAAAGCTGTCTCTATCTTATCATTTTAATGATTTCATCTGTTCTGCGAAGCCGCCTGAGCCTTCATTGAAACAGGAAATATCAGCGTAAATTTTGCCCCCTTTCCTCTCCTGCTCTCAATCTCAATATTGCCGCCAAGAGATCTTGCCATAACAAGAGCTCCAGCCAGACCTATTCCATGACCTTTCCTTGTAAAACCGGAATGATTTTCCATTTTGACATACCGCTTAAAAACATTCTGGTAATCTTCAGGTTCTATCCCCGGCCCGTCATCGGCAACATTAAGGATAAGAAAATCATCTTTTCTGTTAAGTTTAATTTCTACCCGTCCGGTTCTGTAATAAAGGGCATTTTTAAAAAGATTTCCGGCTATCTGCCTGAATTTTATCTCATCCTGCTCAATCTCTTCCCCCATAATTCCGGGAGCAATATCAATAAAAACTCCCTGTTCTGATAGCCATTTGACAAGTTCATTCTTGTATTCAAATTTTTTCTGCTGCTCGAGTGAGGAAACATTCAGAATTGTTTCCATTGAGTCAATCAGGACTTCATATAATGCCTCATCAAGCTTGAAACGGCAGCAGCTGAAACAACCCGCCTTGGACCTGCCTGTCTCAAGTATGTCATGCAGCATGCCTTCGGCCTTCTTTGCGCTCCTTAATATTCTCTGGAGAACTTTTTCCTGGCGTGCGGTAAGAGCGCCACACTTATCCCTGTTTTCAAGCAACAGTCGTGCTCCTGCATCAATCACCGCAATAGGATCTTTCAGTTCGTGAATCAAAAACTCGATCTGGATTTCACGGAAAAGATGATCCTGGTTTTCTGTCTCGCTTTTTTCATTTTCCATAAACTTCCCATGTTTTAACATATTCAATCTCATCTCTGATTAACTTTTTCATTGATCATAAAAGCATCAGTCTCAGGGAATTTAACGACCACGGTTGTTCCGCCGGAATTAAAGCAATCGTTCACCGTCCTGCAGTGACCGCAATTCTTTATATCCCCCGGACAAAGATCCCCGTCACCCGGAATAAAAGTACACCGTGAAGATTTCATATCAATTTTAAAGTTGTATCTTTCTGAGAAAATTTTCATTCTCAGAAGGTCAAAACCTTTCCCTCCTGCATTGAAATCATAGGGCTCACGCGTGGAGTATTGTATAGTTTCACGGGTCGTTATGTAACTCTCAAATATCAATCGCCTGTTTTCTTCTGTTATCCCGACCCCGAAATCCTTAACTTCAAGCTCCGGACCTGTTTCTCCTTTTTTTACAGAAACCTCGATTTTCCCTCCGTCCGGCGTGTTCCCAACAGCATTCCGCAACAGACCTTCAATTATCTTCTTTAATACATCGCGCGGAATCCATATAGAAGGAGTTGTCTCCGTCTTGACTTCAACATTACACCTGCGGTGTGCAAAACTTGAACGAAGAGCCTGAATCGTACTTTTAGTGAAAACATCAAGAGAAATTTTTTCAGAGACGGATTCGCGCGGTCCAAAAAGATCTTCGATGCGGTTCCTGATCCTCCTGATAATATCCTCTTTACCGGCATCAAGGGAAGCCAGAACCTCAATCTCATCACTACAGGCATCAAGAAGAGCTGAAATCAGGTAATAGGTTGTATAATCTTTTTTCTGAAGAATATCTTCCACTTCATACTGCATTTCGAGTATCCGTTTTAAATTCCTCTGCGCCCGGTCCATTATTGTTTTCCAGTCTTTGCTGTTCATGCCGGAAAGCTTTTTTGTCAGTAGAGAAAGAGAAGCCGAAAGAACCGAAACGGGCGTTTTAAGCTCATGGGAAAGATGGTGAATTACTCTGTCCTTGGCCTTGTTCAGGCTTTTTACTTCCTCATAAGATCTTTTTAATTCTTCGTTTATCCTTGCATTCTCGATCGGAGAGGCAACAGTGCTCGCAATAGCACTTAAAAGTTCCAAATCATCTTCATCAAATTCCCCTTCTTTTTTGTTTACTGCGCAAAGAACGCCTATAATTCTGTCAGGGGTACGGATTGGAACATCTATCATGTTTTTTGTCTGATAGCCGGACTCTTCATCAACCCGCCCGAAAAAATAAGGGCTATTGGGATAATCGTGCACAATCAGTGGCTTACCAGTTCTGTAAACATGCCCTGCAACTCCTTTGTCGGCAGGAAACCTGATCTCCTTTATTCTCTTGTCGGTCTCACCGTCTTCATAAACCGCTTCCCTGAAAAAAAACTCATTTTTCTTCTCATCATGGAGTATGACTGACGCGCCTCTTAAACCGATTATATCCTGTACTTCCTTAATAATAAACTCAAGCCGCTCATTAAGAGACTGGTATCGTGGAAGAGCTTTTGCCACGCGGTAAAGGGCTTCGTTCATTCGCGTTATACGCTTTTCTCTCGTGACATCTCTTAATATAATAACCTGACCTGCAAGATTCTTATCCTCATCGAAATATATTGCGCCATCAAGAACAACGTCAAGAACCTTGCCGTTCTTTGTAAGCCTCTTCGTTTCGAAGCCATGAATAACTTTTTCTATCGACAGGCGCTTAATCCCCTGTCTGGTATCCTCCTTGAGATGATCGGGAACAAAAGGAATGTGCTTTCCTTCGAGCTCTTCAAGATTCCATCCAAAAATTTTCATGAAAGCAGGGTTTAAATAGGATATTCTGCCCCGGACATCAACGACGAATACGGGATCGGGCAAAAATTCAAGAAGAGCCCTGTAGCGCCTCTCAACACTTCGGTGAGCATTTTCAGAAGAATTGCTGGGCGTTTTTGTTTGAGTTGTCGGTTGTTTTCTATCCATATTAATTGGTTTTCGTCCGAAAACAAAACATGGAAACTAATTATGTTTCAAGCATTCCAAATGCTTTTGCATCAATCAGCTTTATTCCGTTTTTCAGCATAATTTCGATAGCCTTATCATTGTCACTGAATCGAAAAATCATAACAGCCCTGCCTGATGAAAATCCTATAAATGCATACATGTAAGATACATGGACCTTGGCTTTCTGCAAAGGTTTCAGCAGTTTACCAAGTTGTCCCGGTTTGTCTTCGATCTCGGCAGCAACTACCTCGTCAACCTTGGCAGGCAATTGCTTTTCCATCAGTATGCGTCTGGTCTTAGCCAGATCCGAGACAAGAAGCCGTAAAATTCCAAACTCACCGGTATCAACAAGGTTAAGAGCCCTTAAGTTTATTCCTGCATCTCCAAGAGCCTTGGTTACTTCGAACAAGCGGCCAGGGGCATTTTCAATAAGAACAGCGACCTGTTTTAACTTCATCTAAACCTCCTTTTTTATACTGCCAACTTATATCCAGAAAGTATCGTTCGGGCGGGAAATAACTTGATTTCCGTATGAACAAAATTTAAGTGCGAACTTGTTACAAAGTCATCATTTCATGACTGCATTATAACCATAAATAAGAGCCTCAAGTAAAGTCAAGAGAAAAGGAATTTCATGCTTCCTGCAAATCAGTCACTCAATTATCAAGGTTAAATCGTAACAGTTTAAACTTCATTTTTACATTTTCAGATATATCGGCGCCTATTCTTGCCATGAAAAGGTTCTCCGGACAAAGCAGAACATTCGGGTCATTGGTTGGAAATATCCTGAAACCAAAATGTGAAAAAAGGTTTATCAGCATATTTCTGTATTCTATGACAGACGTACCGGTTCCTGCAACATCCCATGTCCAGGAATATCCAACCATGTAAATAATACGGGATTCCTTTAGAGGGTGTTCTAAAAGAAGTTCTAAAAGCTTTTTAGATATGCCCCTTGATCTCCATTTTGTTGCTACCTCGACTACGGAGACCTCCATCATCACATGGTTCTCAATTTTTACCCATCTTTCTTCAGATGAAGGGTATTGCAGGATACTGATACCAATGATTTTTCTCTCATCAGTATATGCAATTGTGACATTTGAATCCTGCTGTAGGGACGCACTGATAAGACTCTCTTTTTTTGACAAGATCGGGTTGTAGTTGCTCGATTCTACGAACGTATCTTTTAAAGACAAGGAGACTATATCATCAGAGTTGCAAAATGATTTAATTGTTATATTGCATTCTCCAGCCGGCCAGATAATAATTTTTTGATTTGGATTTGTCATCAATACATTAAATGAATTTATAAAAAAGTCGGATTCAGCAAACCTTGCCTTAGATTCAGATGCAGAGCAATGTAGTAAGCCACAGCAGAGACTTTTTAAGAGGTTATTATACTAAAAATCGCACAATTCCTTATGAAGCTGCTTAACCATGATCTTGTAGTTGTGGTAGTTTCCCTCTTCGTCCTTAACATAATCTCTGAGAACGGCTTCCTCTATAAAATCAAGCTTTTTAAATGCTTCGATAGCTAAATCATCGATCCCTACCACAAAATCAGCCCTGATTTTCTCAATTCCCATCTCCATTCCACGTCTCAGCAGATCAAAGACCATCCATGTTCCGAGCTGTATCTGCCTGAAATCGGGCGCCACCGTTATTCCCAAACGTCCAACATGTTTTCTTCCGCCAAAATGCCGATGCAGCATTGTTCCGTGAGCAACAATCCGGTCTTCATAAAAGGCTACAAGAGAAAAAGCCTTTCCATAATTCTTATTATCGATCCATTTTTTTATTACTCTGATATCAGAAGGATCCTCCTTTAAAAACCACCTGTACGAAACCGGTAAATTTTTATAAAACTCCAGAAGCTTATCCTGATCACTTTCTTCAAAGGGTTTCATAACTATTTCCCTGTGATCTTTTAAAATTAACTCTTTGGGATATCTTGTTGACTGAGTCATAACAGTCCTTTCAAATAATGAGTTTATTGGATTTATCAGACCAGCTCTTTTCCGGATGTACACCAACTATCGATTTTGTATAAATATACCTTAAAGTATGAGTGTAATCAAGAATGAAAATAAAGACATAATCATCCATGGCGGGAAGCGGCTCTATTGTTAGGCCTCTATTCTGCGAAAAGCCCGACAGGCTTTCCTTCTTTAAGATTGAAAAGCCCTTCTTCGCATATCCGAAGATATGGAATTGCAGCTCCGGTTAAAGTCACAAGAGTCAACATCGGGTCGGAAAATGAAATCCCAAGATCTGATGCAGCCTTATTTACTTTATCCATCTGTCTGGCAAGCACTTCAACCGGAGTATCGGAAATTATCCCGAACAATGGGAGCGGAAGCTCGGCAAGAATTTTTCCACTGTCGCAAACAACACATCCTCCCTGCAGAATGTTAATCCTGTTAACAGCGCAGGCCATATCAGCATCATTTGCACCTGCAACAATGATATCGGAACTATCCCACGCAGCGCTTGAAGCAATTGCGCCCGATTTCATCCCGAAGCCTTTTAAAAGGCCCGTAAACATTTTTCCTGGACTATTGCGCCTGTCTATGGCGGCAACTTTAATTATATCAAGGCTTAAATCAGAATTTATTTTCCCGTCAACAACAGGAAGAACGATTTTTACCTCTTTTGTCACAAGATCGGTTATCTGGTCGATTACTCTTACATTTGCCTGTAATTCACCGCTCACATTCTTTATTTCAAAGTTAGAGGGCTGTAATCTGCCGGAGAGCTTTACGCTGTTCCTGGCAGCCTCGGAAAAGCTGTGCTCCCTTGGCGATAAAATAAGTTTTCCCTTTTCAGCAATAATTTTCCCTTTGCTTATTACGTATTCTGCTTTAATAGTTAGCGGGTTTGGAATTATCAGCATATCAGCATATTTACCGGGAGCAATACCGCCAATCATATTATCAAGTGAAAAGTGTTCCGCAACATTTAAAGTTGCCATCTGAACCGAAGCGACCGGATCAAACCCGCAGTCAATTGCTTTTTGGACAATAAATTCCATGTAGCCTTTCTCAACGAGATCTTTTGGGGTAACACCGTCTGTTACAAGTGCGAGCCTTCTTAGATTAAGACCCATGTCTTTTATCTTTGATATTTCTTTAAGATCCCTCCTTATACTCCCTTCCCTTACCATAACGCAAAAGCCGAGTCTTAATCTTTCAATTGCTTCCTTTGCATTAATCGGTTCATGGCATGAAGAGATGCCTGAAGCAGCGTATGCCGCAAGCTTTTTGTCGCTTGCTCCTGCAGTATGTCCTTCCAGTTTTTTCCCGGCAGCAAGTGTTTCCTCAAAAGAAGAGAGCAGGTAGTCAGGATCCTGCAAAAGAGCCTGCCAGTAAGTTTCGCCCAGTCCCATGATATCCTTTCTTGCAAGAAGCTTTTTTATTGTCTTCCTCGGAACACCGCGAGCCAAACTGCTTATTGATACCATGGCAGGAGCAGTTGCAAATATTTTTATAGGCTGTTCACGCAAAGAATCGAGAAAATCCAAAACTCCTTCATATCCAAGGACAGGATATATCTCCATTGATTCAGTTATAATCGTGGTGGTACCTCCTGGAATAACATACTTCAGAAATTCTGAAACATTATATAGCCAGGCAAGATGTGCATGCCCGTCAATAAGTCCGGGAATGATTGTTTTACCGCCTGCATCTATCACAACGGTATTATTCCCGATTGTATCTTCCGGCTTTCCCCCGACATAGGCTATTTTTTCACCTTTTACGGAAACCGAACACTTTTCTATAAATTCACCGGTGTAAACGTTAAGGAGAGTACCATTATATATAACAAGATCCGCCTTACCAATGCCCATGGCAACATCCATAAGTTCTTTTGTCTGTGCGTTCCTCATATCTTTATGCTCCCCGCTCTTTTCAAAAGATCCTCTATCATGCTTTCGGCATGCCTTATCTCTTCAACCGAGTTAAAGCTTGATCCGAGCTCCCTGAATATAATATCATAACGGGAAGTTGGACTGTCAGGCCTTATTCCGTTATAATCAACCGGCTTTCTTTCATAGAGCTTATCTTTGAAAAAATAATTGGCAGCAGTATCTGAAGGCGGCCTGAATGGCCAGTAAGCCTTAAAACCGATAAATTCTTTGATAATCCCAATCAAGGTCTGATTCATATGAATATCTGTTTCGTCTATTTTGCGTTGAAGGTGATTCTCAATTTCTGAAAAAAAAGCATTTATGAGAACGATTTCAGTGATTATGAGCCCGTAAGAGTACCAGTCATCAGCCGATTTGCGGATAATTCTTTTATAGTTTTCAGGAAGCATGGTGTAAGATGGACAAAAATAGATGTTGCAGGTCATGCTGCCGTAGTAACTGAGCCCCCGGTAATCTATTCCGTTGTTTCCATTGGAAAGAGGATGAAGAAGACACCCAACACGCATTCTATCGTTTCCAATCAGTCCTATGAACGGGCAGTGGTAAAATTCATGGTAGGGCCTTTTATTATTTTTGTATAAAACTTCTTCCCCAAAGTTCGTAATGGCTTCTACTTCCCGCGGAACCTTAGAAAAACCGGTGGTTCTTCGGATCAGCATATCATAGAGTTTATCGCATGATAAATCCGGGACATTATACAGCCCGCAGCATGCACCACATGATATTTTTTCATTCACCTGACAAAGATAAACTCCGCCGGGGGCTTTATTGTCACTTTGCTTTTCGGAATTCATGGTTTGCCATTTTTAAATAATATTTTTCTGATTAAATAATAACCTAATGATTTTTTTAATAATAGTTGGGATTATATGACTTTATAAAATAGTTAATGCGGCATACTCTGACCAAACAAACAGATTGATTTAAAAGCCATTAATCGTTCATTTATCACTGGCTGCAAAGATGCCTGAGGTAACGTATGCTTGAAAGTATTAAAGCTGCTCCTATTCCGAGGTAAAGAACCGATAAATATTCTTTGGGTATTGGAGAGTGCCTAAGGGCAATACCCGCTGAAACCATAATGAGTATAATCAGATAGCTTTTCCATGTAATGAATGAGAACAAGCAAGGGTTCCCTTCCATTTGCATAATTCGCCCGAGATTTCTATCAACCATCCGCAAAAATCCGAAATGATGGATGATCAAAGAGCATGATAATCCTGTAACTAATAATAAAGTACTGTTTCCTTCATATGCCTTAAGCCATTTATACGCCATGAAACAAAGTATAATACCTGCAGCAATCCACACAGCTCCTGCAAGCAAAAAGAGCATATGCTTTGTTGCCGACGGTTTAAATCTATCTTTATTCGAGTGCATTCTGCTTAATTTTGTTTTCTGATGATTTTTCTGTCGTCTGGTTTTGCAGAACTCCCGTTTAGTGTACATAAGGGAACAGAGTAGGTAACCAACATGTTGTATTTCTGAAGTTCATTGTCTCATCATAAATTATTTACAAGTTTTTATAAGCTCACTGCAGCAAGTTACGGGTATTGCACTCGCTATTTCGGTTCAATACTGATCAAGATGATTAAATTCGGCATTTTCAATCCAACTCATTGGTTTTTTGATAAATTCTATTACGTTCTCTATTAAAAATGCGTGCTTTTTTTCCTCTTCAATTATTTTTCTAACAACTTCTTTCTGGCTATTGATGCTTATTGTCTCAAGGAGTTCACTGTAGGTTTTGATGCTTTTTCGTTCGTTTTCCAGAGCAACCAGGTAAACCTCTTCCTGAGGGGTTTCTTCAGAAAAGAGTTCGGCTTTCTCTTTCATGTTTTGAAAAACTGCCTTTGCATCTTTCAGTATATGAGTATCCGTTAATTCAAAATCTTTGTTTTGTTCCATCTTAACAAAAGCAATGTAATGCTTTGCTTCGTCTTCTGCCAGCGATGCGAAGATGTTTTTCAAGCCTGTATTGGTAGCATTGACAGCCAAATCTCTATAAAATTTTTCCCCGTTTTTCTCTATCTGTTTTGCAATTTCAAAGATATTCACCGTTACCTCCTATCAATCTTTATTTAATAGATTTAAAGATGTTAAATAGTTTTACAATATCTATTAAAGCACTTTATTGCATATTTGAGAGAATGTTCTTACCCGGCCTTATCAAAACGTAAAAAGTGAAGAAGTTGTCTTCACCCCCCTGACGTTTGAGTAAATGCGGTGTTGGTATATAAATATTCCATCTTTTCTTTGTGTCTCAATTCTTCATTGGCCATTTTTAGTAACATGGCTGCAGTTTCGCTATCAGAGTGAAGGCCGGCAAGTTTCTTATAGAATTGATAAGATCTGGCTTCGCGGTGAGATGCAATCAAATAAATATCCTGAGCATTTGTTTCATTTGAAATTTCAGGTTCTTCAAGATACTCAGCTATTTTATAATCAATTACATCAATCATCCTCAATGAATCTGAGCCATAGTTTCCTTCGCGATAGCTGACTAGAAATGCCTTGTGCTTTTTCTCTTCTCCTGCGATCAGTTCAACGGCATATTTTACACCTGAATCTTTTACTGTATCATAGATATTCATATAAAAGTTGTAAGCCTCTTCCTCTCTTTGTATAGCAAGATCTATAATATCCTCGAATCTTTTATCCATCACGTGCCTCCGTTTCATTAAGGAACTTTAAGTTACATCTTGTCGTTATGTTACGGATGAGTTATTTTCAGCCGGTGGTTTTCCGGCAGATTGAGATCCTTTGCATTTCTTCTCCATCAGATATTGTCCTTCAATCATCAGATATGTGAATCCGGCTTCGATTTGCCCGCTAAAACAGCCAAAGATCGGTATGGCAATGATTGTGCTATTTTTCAGGAATTCGCCTGAAAAGTCAATAGATGTCTATGAGCTTGGCAATAACATTCGTCAAAATATCCGGTTTTCCTGACAAGTTAAATGACGCGTTTAATAATTTGAAATGAAATGATTTTTCACCTTTTCAGAGAAATCTTGTAATTTGCGGCCGGAAGAGTATATATTTTGATATCTTCAATACCACCCCGGGAAGGAAAATCAATCATGTTAAATGAGCCCAAAAGCTGTGATGATGGTGATCCTGCCATTTACAAACATCCGGCGGAATTACTGAAAAACCTCATACGCTTTGACACAACCAATCCGCCCGGCAATGAAGCTGAGTGCATTAACTATATCAATGGCCTCATGAAAAAAGCCGGTTTTGAAAACCACATCTTAGCCAAAGACCCTAACCGGCCCAATCTTATTACCCGCTTGAAGGGACAGGGCGTCGCTCCTCCGCTCCTTTTTTACGGACATGTTGATGTTGTAACCACGACAAGCCAGGACTGGACTCATCCTCCTTTTGAGGCAAAAGAAGTTGACGGCTTTATATGGGGCCGTGGTGCTCTGGACATGAAATGCGGAGTAGCCATGATGGTGGCTTCCCTTATTCGCGCCAAGGAAGAGGCTGTAGTTCCCCGCGGTGATATCCTGCTTGCAATTTTGTCGGATGAAGAAGCGGGCGGTGATTTCGGTGCAAGATATCTTGTTGAAAATCATTCTGAACTATTTTCAGGTATCAGGTACGCGATTGGTGAATTCGGCGGCTATTCGATGTATATCGGGGGGAAAATATTCTATCCCATCCAAATTGCCGAAAAAACAGCCTGCTGGTTTAAAGCTACTGTGCGCGGTCCGGGCGGTCATGGAGCCAGGCCAATGAGAGGCGGTTCAATGGCAAAACTGGGGAGACTTTTGAGTCAACTGGATAAAAACCGCCTTCCTGTACATATCACACCCGTAACACGTCGGATGATTGAAGCAATATCATCAAATCTCTCTTTTCCCAAGGGTGTGATTCTGCGCAAACTGCTTGTCCCGGCCCTTACAGGTACCATTCTGAAAATACTTGGCGAGAATGCGCAATACTTTGAACCTCTGCTTCATAATACTGTCAACGCTACAATAGTCCGTGGCGGGAATAAAATTAACGTAATTCCTGCTGAGATTACAGTCGAGCTGGATGGTCGCCTTCTGCCGGGTTTTTGCCCCGAAGATATGATGGCTGAACTTCGTCAGATCATAGGGGACGAAGTTGAGTTTGAAATATTAAGACATGATCCTTCTCCTGCCGGATCTGATATGGGTATGTTCGATACACTATCGGATATTCTGTATGATGCTGATCCTGAAGGAATATCAGTGCCATTGATTCTACCGGGAATTACGGATGCCCGCTTTTTTTCGCGACTGGGAATTCAAACATATGGATTCATGCCAATGGCTCTCCCGGCCGGATTCAATTTTTTTCAGACGATTCATGCTGCTGATGAGCGGATTCCTGTTGAAGCGATGGATTTTGGGACAAATGCGTTTTTTGAATTGCTGAAGCGTTACAAGGGATAATGCTTCGGCGTCACATCTCCGTCATTCATCCTTTTTGCAATTTGCTTCGGCATTGCGGCGGGCCTGCTCGATAATCTCAAGCAGGCTCGACACTTTGGGTTTGGGCCGTGAATTAGACAGTCTTGCAAATTCTTCGTCTGAAAGCCGCTCCTTAAAATAAACTACGACATCAAAAGTTTCCCACCAGCAGTCAAAAACCTTGAAACATGGACTTTGACCATCGCCGCATTTGCGGCAATAGTCAAAGCTCACATTGCCGCCAAGACGCGGGCAGCGTATGACAAAATCATCCGGCTTCATCTTCAGGTGCTCCTGAGCTTAGCCGGAACCGGATGGTCTTTTATCGCAGATATAAGTTTTTCAATCTCATCATCGCCCAGGGTAACATCCTTAAGACTGCCTGCCAGATAGCGTTCATAAGCGCCAAGATCAAGAAGGCCGTGACCGCTGAAGTTGACGACAATTACCTTCTCCTTCCCTTCTTCTTTTGCCAGGCGAGCCTCGGAAATTGCCAGGGCCAGTGCATGGGTAGTTTCAGGCGCAGGAATAAAACCTTCCGTTTTGGCAAAAAGGGACCCTGCCTCGTAGCAGGCCAACTGGTTGACGGTCCTCGGCGTAACGAGGCCTTCTTCTATGAGCTGGCTGACCGTGGGTGACATCCCGTGGTAGCGCAGTCCCCCGGCATGTATCGGCGGAGGGACAAAGTTATGTCCAAGGCTGTGCATGGCAAGCAATGGCGTATATCGGGACGTATCACCATAATCATAGATGAAGGGCCCTCTGGTCATTGAGGGGCAGGCCTGAGGCTCTACCGGATAAATTTCGATTTTTTTGCCGTTTATCTTGTCGAGGACGAAGGGAAAGGCAAGTCCTGCGAAATTACTGCCGCCTCCCGCGCAAGCTATCAATACATCCGGATACTCGCCCGCCATTGCAAGCTGTTTTTTTACTTCAAGACCGATTATGGTCTGATGAAGCATAACATGGTTAAGAACGCTCCCCAGAGAGTAGCGGGTCTTGCCCGATGTGTCGCTTACCGCAGCCTCAACAGCTTCGCTGATGGCTATCCCAAGGCTACCGGGAGTGTTGGGATCCCTGGCGAGAGCATCGCGTCCGGCCTTTGTTTCATTGCTGGGACTGGGAATGCATTTGCCGCCCCATACCTCCATCATTGTTTTGCGGTAGGGCTTTTGCTCAAAGCTGACACGTACCATGTAAACCTTGCACTCAATCCCGAACTGGGAGCATGCGAAAGAAAGCGCGCTGCCCCATTGCCCTGCCCCGGTCTCCGTTGTGAGACGTTCTATCCCGAACTGCTTGTTGTAATAGGCCTGGGCTACGGCTGTATTGGGTTTGTGGCTCCCCGGAGGGCTGCACCCTTCATTTTTGTAGTAAATGCGGGCCGGCGTACCAAGGGCCTTTTCAAGTGTGGTGGCGCGTATCAATGGACTGGGACGCCAGATACTGTAAATATCGAGAACCGGTTCAGGAATATCGATCCATCGCTGGGAACTTACCTCCTGTTCTATGAGATTCATCGGGAAAACCGGGGCCAGCATTTCAGGGCCTATCGGTTTTCCGTCCGGACCAAGAGGTGGATTCAGTTTGATATCCGCAAGGATGTTGTACCATTGGCGCGGCATTTCATTAGCCGGCAGTAAAATAGCTTTCGATTGCATTGCAGCTCCTCCTTATGATGTATTTTTTTTTGGCCTTACCTTAAAAATAAAAAAAGCCCTCTGCATCTGCAGCGGGCTTCAAGTTGGCGGTTTTTTTCTATTAACAGGTCACAAACAGCGCACCTTGGGCCCACTGTCGGGGCCACCACCAGTCCAGCTCGGCTGTTGAAATGAGAGCCGCAGCACACTGATTTGTATTAAGGTTAACGCCTGTTTTCTGCATGTCCGTTAATTAAATATACAGCAATGGTTTGTCAAGCAAAAAATAAGCGTGACCTCATGTTTCATGTTAATCCGGAACAAAAAACAGCGAGCGCACTCCCGCCGAAGGTCCCGCCAATCAGTATGGCGGGCGGGCTTGCGGCGGGGAGCTTCAAATATACGTTGCAATTGAACAAGATTATTATGTATATTAAGCTATAATAAGAAGTTATGTTGTAAAACAGGACTAATATACAGGAGAATATTTTTTATGATTCTAACTTGCAGGAATATACAGCTAATGCTCGTATTCTTATTGGCCTCTTTATTAACAGGACCAACGTTGGTATCTGCATCATCCCAGAAAGACATTGCTGTTCTTCCCTTTAAAAATGTATCGGGAAATTCCGGGTGCAAAATTGAATATGCTGCAACAGAAATGCTGATAACAGAACTGGCGAAAAACAAAAATTTTCGCATAGTGGAGCGCCAGAGAATGGAAGATATTCTGAAAGAATCAAGATTTCAGATGTCAGGTTTAAGCGATTCAAACAACGCAATAAAATTCGGCAAACTGACCGGCGCAAAATATTTGATTGCAGGGAATATAACACTTTGCTCGTCTGAAGAATCCCAAAGCAGCTTTATCGTTGATTTCGGTAAAAAAAAGGCGAGTGTTGAATTGGTTATCAGGATAATAGACCTTGAAACCGGCATAACAACCGGCGGAGCGGAAGGTAAGGGAGACTCGGACCGGAGTTCC
>JAWOHP010000177.1:0-13157 GCA_046485065.1 Desulfobacterales bacterium
GACATCACGGAGCGCAAAAGGATGGAGGAAAAGATTCTTGCCCTTTCAGTAACAGATCAGCTTACAGGCTTATATAACAGAAGAGGCTTTTTATTTCATGCTGAGCAACAGTTAAAATTATCAGAAAGGAATAAGAGTAAATTGCTGCTCTTTTTTGCAGATCTGGACTTGCTTAAATGGATTAACGATGAACTGGGACATGAGGAGGGAGATAAAGCGCTTATTGAATCAGCAAACATATTACAAGAGACCTTCAGAGCCTCAGACATAATTGCCCGCCTGGGTGGGGATGAATTTGCCATTCTTGCCATTGATATTGATGGAGTAAATCCTGAGGTCTTCACATCCCGACTGCAGAAACTGATCGATATTTGGAATAATCAGGAAAACCGGAAATATAAACTGTCTATCAGCATTGGCTGCTCTTATTATGATCCGGAAAAACCATCTTCCATTGACGATCTGATATCTCGCGCGGACAAAATGATGTATGAGCATAAGCAAAACAAGAAGGGACTTCTCCTGTAAGAGGCCTCCCTTTCAAGCGGCAATCCTCACCTCAATCCCCAATTGAAAATCATTGATAAGTAGGTGCACAACAGCTCGGATATATTGAGTTTTGATTAGACCAGCCCTATTGATAACCAATGGAAAGATGGAGTTTTTGACCGTAGGCGCAGAACATTTGATTTTCTGTCTCTGAAACGGGCCAGCCTCCTTCCTCCTACCATGAGTTCATGTATAAGAGAATTTATTGTGGTATTGTAAATTTAAGAATGAACCATGGAAAGGCAGGAGGACTTACTTCTTCCTGGGTTATCGAATCCTAATTACAGTGTGTCCCATGCCTTCCTAAATCATGATAAGTTGATTGGATCTTTGAATCCTTGTTACGATGGAGGATTGGTTGGGGAGGCTCTGGTTCTCTGCTTTTTCCATCTCATGACAGGAGGTGAGGCAATATGAACGAGAAATCTTTTAGCGGTTTTCTGGGTATTGACATTTCGAAGGACAAGTTTGATGCATATTGCATAGACATCGATGGAGAGAAGCAGTTTTATCTTTCTTGTTCTATGGACAGAGCCGGGTTTGAGAAATTGGTGGGCCACATGGATAATTTATCCATACCCAGGGAGGACTTTCTGATCGGCATGGAATCGACCGCCTGCTATCACATGAATCTGTTTTCGTTTCTTCTTGCAGGGGGTTATACGGCTGTCTTGATCAATCCGTTGCTCATCAGCAACTTTGTGAAGATGCAGTTGCGGAAGACCAAGACAGACAAGAAGGACGCCCTTGTCATTGCTCGGTTTCTGTTGATGCACATGGATAAACTGGCACAAACAGGCATTTCCCCGCACATCTCAGATCTTCGGGACTTGTCTCGTCAGCGGGAGAGTCTGCTCAGCCAAATGACAGCACTGAAATGCGATATGAAACGGCTCTTGACGATAACGTTTCCGGAGCTGGAAAAGCTGACGGGTGTTTTCACGAAGTCTCTTCTTCAGCTTTTGAGTCATTTCTCGTCTGCTCATGCCATTGCCCAGGCAGACCCGGAAGAGATAACTCAGCTTCTCATTGATCACTCCATGGGGAAAAACACTGCAAAGACCACGCAAGCCATTATCCAGGCAGCCCGTTCTTCAGTCGGAACGACAAGTCCTTCAAGGGAACTGATCCTTAAACAGAAGGCCGATGTGCTGATTCATCTGGAAGGTCATTTGAAAGAACTGACGGCCATGATGATCGATATATGCCGCTCTGGCATGGGAGATGACATTGATATCATGACTTCTCTTCGGGGTATTGGCGAGAAAACTGCGACGAACTTTCTGGTCGAGATGGGGGGTGATATCCAAAAGTTCAAAGATCACAGAAAGCTGATTGCCATGGCGGGGCTTGATCCTGCCATATATCAGTCAGGTAAGCATGATGGGCAAGGCAGAATTACCAAACGCGGGAATCGGCATCTCAGACGAGTGATTTGGCTCATGACCATCAGGGTCATTCAGTTCAATGATTGTTTTAGACAACACTATCAAAGGAGAAGACAGGATGGCCTTCCTTTTAAAAAGGCGGTCCTTGCTACCGCCCATAAACTTCTGAGGGTCATTTTTGCCATGCTCACACAAAGGAAAACTTTTTGCTATGCTACGAATTCATGATAGTTGACTGAAAGCATCTAATCATAAACCTCAGCGAAGATGCAGGATTCCAACTCATAATCATTGCCCTAAAAAAATTTTAACTTTATACAATTTGATTGTAGAACTCAAATAACTGAATTTATAAACGAACCGAGCTGACTGTCGCATTGTCATAATCTTTAATCAACTTTAGTTATGTAACAGTGTGATCGCAATCGCTATAATAGCTCGTGGCGTTTGGTACTTTTTCGTTACTGCACCAAGATTAGCTTGCACTATAAAATAGAATTTATTCGTGCCCACACATTTTTCTTGACCACACTCCTATATATGTAGGAACATCAACAGGAATAAGAAACTGCTGGTAGTTCAGCCCGAATCGAAAGGTTCATTTATTGAAAGAATTCTTATGAGCAATGTTTTTAATACCGGATTTGTTCTCAATGACAAATGGGTAATCATCGAATTCATAGGCAAAGGCGCCATGGGTGAGGTTTACCGTGCCCACCAACTGAACCTTAAGCGCGACGTAGCCATAAAAGTGATTTCGAAGGAAATGCTTGAATCTTTCGATGAAAGCCCCGAAGATATTGAAAACGCTTGCCAGAGATTCAGACGTGAAGTCCAGGCCATGGCCAGCATAAGAAACCAGAATGTATTGCAAATATATGATTATGGGTCTGAAAAAATCGAGAATGAAGGCAAAGATATTTACGTTGAATATATTGTCATGGAATATATCCCGGGAGCCACCTTGCGCTATGCAATGCCGGAGGAGGGATTTTCCCCTGAAGAAGATCTGATTAAGGACTGGCTTGAAAAATACTTTCTTCCATTGCTTGATGGCGTTGAAGCCATCCACGCTCAAGGCATAGTTCACCGCGACTTAAAACCGGAAAACATTCTTTTAGATGGATCCGTTCCTAAAATAGCCGATTTCGGCATAGCCCGCTCCAGCCTGATGAAACCCGTTACGCAATCAATAGATGTCAAAGGCACACCTGCTTATATGTCCCCCGAACATTTTTTCGACTTTAAAAAGGCGGACCAGCAGAGCGATATCTATTCATTGGGCAAGATCCTCTTTGAAGCCGTATCAGGCAGAATACACCGGGAGACGCTCCCGTTTAAAAGCGTTCAGTTATCAAATCCGGATACCCCTTTTCTGAAGAAACTGGATCAGATCATTCAAGATACGACGGCAGAGACAAAAGAAAAACGACTCAAATCAATTATTGAATTTCGGAATTTGCTTCTTGAAGCTATTGAACTTATTGTACGAAGTTCTATTCCGGAGGCCCGGGGAGCCAGCATTCGCTTTTCTTTGTTATCACAGCCCCGTTTTATCTGGCCTGGCATTATCATTGCAATTGTGTCTGTGGTTTTAATGGGTTTATGGCATTTGAGTGGTAAAACAGACAGGTCACTTAATACTGGCCGGGAGTTCAGGCCGGCTATTAAAAAAACCGCTCAGCCAATTTCGAAACCTTCCAAAACTCCAGCCCAATCCATAAGGGGTAATGATGGAATTATGATGCATTTCATACCCGGTGGCAGTGCTGCGATAAAATCTGACATACCAGGAAAGAAAAGCAATGCCGTTCAAATAAATTCATTCTATATGGATGAAAATAAAGTTACAAATCATCACTTTGCGGAATTTCTTAATGAGGCTAAAGAAACTCTGACTGTCAAGGACGCAATTGTCATGCAAAAAGATCAGATATGGTTCTATTTGGGTAACGGGACCGATTCCCGCGATCACATCATATATGAGAATGGACGTTTTTTTCTGCGTGAAACTTCCTCGGCAGTACTGCCGGTAATCAGGGTAACGTGGTACGGCGCTGAAGCCTACGCCCGTTTCTATGGTAAACGCCTGCTGACAGAGCATGAATGGAATTATGTGGTTACACAGAATCTTTTCACTGATGATACCGGGTTGAGCCCGCAAAAAGGAGAGGAGAGCACTGCACCTCACATGCATTCCAGCAGCCCGATAATACAAAATGATATAAGAAATATTCCGAAAGAATGGGTAAACAGAAATATTGCAGAATTTAAGGATGTTGACAAGAACGGCTCAACGAGTTCCGACCTTCATACAAGCCTGGTTGTCAATAAATCTCTTGGCACCGGGATCGGATCAAAAAGTTACAGGCATCCATGGGAAGCATTCGCTGATGTTGGATTCAGGTGCGCCCTGACCATTAATGAACCTTAGACTACCCGCCTCACCTCAATATATTAACGTTCCACCATATATTGAGGCCAAACGACTTATTTAATGCCTCCATGCAGTTCCCTCCTGTTAATCTAACTGCCTGCTTTTTAAAGGATATTTCAGGAGCGGTTTTTCCTCCCGGTGGTTGGCATGTTATTTGTATCATATAATAAAACAGTCCCCGTAATCATACGAATTAATATCCTTTCTGAGAAGAGCAAGGAGTTGTAACAGATTATTGCTCGCTGACCGGTTCCATGAGGGTGAAGAATTGAACTTATAACGTTACTTTAAAATAATACAGAACATATAAGGAGGAAAGCATGAAAAGGAGGAAAGCATGAAGAAGAACAATTTCATTATTTCATTGGCACTTGTTATGACACTTGCCCTTTATCCCGCCGCGGCGCAGAGTCAGCCTGGAAGAGGTGGTTATGGTTACGGTATGGGCCAGGGAATGATGGGAGGATGGGATCGGGTGGATATTCCTTCAAAGCTGCCAGCGCCCAAAAACGCGGAATGGATTCAGAAACTGAAAGAAATTCTGATGCTGGAGAAACAATCGCTTGTTCAGTATCAGGCTGATCAGGAAAAATTCAACGCATATATGCCTTACATGATGATCATACCTCAGGAGGAAAATCACATTGAGTGGATCGGACAACTATTTGAAGCTTATGATCTGACCTCGGAGGGAAAGGACTCACCCGTTGTTCAGACAGGAACGTTGACTGAAGCTTATGAACTTAGCCAAAAGATGGAAGCCGACTTGTTGCCCCGTTATGAATGGCTGGTGAAAAATGCGGAAGATCGCGATTCGGCACAGGCGCTGAATACAATTCTTATCCAGAGCCGGTGGCATATGGTGATGTTCGAACATGCCATAAGAATGGGGCATGGCTATGGATTCAGTAGAGGGCCGGAAAGAAGGGGCCGGAATATGGCGGGCGGATATGGTTACGGTATGGGTCAGGGAATGATGGGTGGATATGGCTACGGCATGGGTCAGGGAATGATGGGACCTGGTTATAGCCCTCAATATCGAAACAGCGGTAAACCCATTGATCTGAAAGAGGCGAAAGCAATGATGAGCGATTACATGAAATCTTCGAGAAATCCCAACCTGAAGCTTGGCAAGATAAAAGACTCTGGAGAGGCTTTTGAGGCAGAGATATTGACGAAGAAGAATGATCTCGTTGACAGGGTTTATATTGACAAGGCAACGGGCTCCGTAAGATCGGCTTATTAGGAACAATGCGGATTCCGGGTTGGCTTTCAACCTTTTTCCAAGGTGGTAATGTTATCCCGGAGGCAGAGCCGAAGAACTGCCTCCGGGATAAAAAAAGGAAACATTTACAGAAGGAGAATAAACATGATCCATTACGGCTTCACCAAGGAGCTGGATATTAATTATGAGACAGTCGTTAAGATGGCGAGAGAAGCACTGAAAAAAGAAGGATTCGGGGTACTGACAGAAATCGATGTCAGGGAAAAAATGAAGGAAAGGCTTGGCATTAATTTCAAAAAATATATTATTCTGGGTGCCTGCAATCCTCCGAATGCGCACCAAGCTATCCTTGCCGAGGAAAACATCGGACTCATGCTTCCCTGCAACGTTATTGTTTATGAAAAAGGCGGCAAGACGGTACTTTCAGTTATACGGCCTACGGTTGCCATGAAGATGATTGATAATGTGGAACTTAAACAACTCGCGGAAGAAGTAGAGGGGAAGCTGAAGAAAGCCTTTGATGCAATAAAATGAGGAGATCCTGAAGATGAAAAAATATCTTGTATTATCTCTTATTCTTATGATGATGACCGGTTCGCTTACGTCCTGCGCCGGTGAAGGTTACTATGGCAGGCAAGGTCCAGGTGGATGGGGGCCCATGATGCATTACGGATTTGGATACGGAGGTATGTTTATGTGGATAATATTCCTGATCGTTATTGGATTGCTGATCTATTTCATTGTTCAAAGCCAGAATACGAAGGGCAAGACGCCGACAGATAGTGAAAGCCCAGTAGATATCTTAAAGAGGCGGTACGCAAAGGGAGAAATAACAAAGGAAGAATATGAGAAATTGAAGAAAGACCTTGAATGATAAGTCCAGATGACTTTCAACGCTATTCATTCAGGCAGTATATTGGATTAACGCTAAGTTATAATCCGAACCTGTTTCTGGAAAGCAGGTAAGTAACGAGTATTAGGAAACGAAGGTCAACTATATAATTTCACCAGCGATTTAATCTTTTGAATACTTTATATCCACTACAATTCTCTTTATTCCAATAACTGGATATTTTTTATCCGCATTACCTTGTTCATCCTACCGCAAGTCGCCCTTTTAAATTTGAACCCAAAATTAATGTTTTTATATTTCAATAAGATATAATTTATTGATACTTTGTGGCACAGGGCTTGCTCTAACTAATAGTAAAACAACAAGTGGCCTTTAGTGAGGTTCACAGTATTGAGAAAATTAACTGATAATAAAAGGAGATAATATCATGAAGAAATTAAATAGTATCGTTGGAATCGCATTACTAAGCGCTCTTATCATTGTTCCGGCAGCGGTCTGGGCAAATGGATGGGGTATGGGCGGCGGTCATATGATGGGTTGGGGCGGCGGTCCCGGCTATTACGATCAGGATGACAGAGGCAATACCTCGCTAAACGGTGAACAGCAGAGGCGGTTTGCTGATCTGGATCGAAAATTTTATGAAGATACCAAAGAATTGCGTGAGAAGTTGTGGACAAAATCTGCTGAACTCAACGAACTTTTGTCATCGGCAAACCCTGAGTCCGGCAAAGCTGTTAAACTTCAAAAAGAGATTTCCGACCTTCGGGCGAGGCTTGATGAAAAGGGAATCAATCGTGAAATTGAAACCCGCAAAATTGCACCGGATGCTCGTGTCGGGAGCGGAAACGGCTATGGTCACATGGGTGGGGGATACGCCATGGGTTATGGTCCCGGTGGCTGCATAAACTAACCTTTAATAAAAAGGGAGGGTAAAGAAATTGCCCTCCTTTTTGGAGAAAAAAATTTGAACTATGACGATAGAGGAGGTATTGCAATGAAATCATCAGAAAACCTTAAAAATAATTTCATTTATCCGGTGTGCGGTATGGCAGTCGATCCAAAACATACCCATGCTTTAGCATCCCTTGAAGGTTCCACCTATTACTTTTGCGATGAAGGCTGCCGTAAAGCTTTTGAGGCTAACCCCGAAAAGCATTTAAAGGGAAAACATCCCAAACGTAAAGGGTGGTGGGGCCGCTATCTGGCACGCCTGGAAAAGGCCACTGGCGGCAAATCTTTTAAATGTCATTAAATAGAAAAAGCCGATGATAATCAAATGCATCTCTTCACCATTACAAACGGTATTAAGTATTTTTCAGCAATAGCGATATTATTGATAAGTAGGTGCACAACGGATCGGATATATTGAGATTTTATTAGCTCAACCCTATTGATAACTGGTTGTAATGTGGAAATGCAGGACATCTGATTTTCTGCTTAGGAGGGGGTCGGTATGTCTTCCTGCTACACAAATTCTCAACCTTGAAGAAACTAATTGATTTTAATCCGAAATCATCGACTTATACATTATAACCTGCAAATCCCCAGAAAACAATTATCATGCCTTCTACAAGATAATATGCTTGCTTAAACTATTAGCAAACTTTTAGCAAAAACTTGACATACAAGCCCGTTAATGTGATAAATTAATACATGAATAGCAAATTCTTACTGTTTAAATCCATGTTTCCTCTCAAAATTTTTATTTATAAAAGGAAATTTCCCAGAAACAGTATTGATGCCTTGAAAACATGCTCTTTATGCGGAGCGGAAAATGCTTCGGATGCCGTATATTGCAAGATGGATAGGCATCTTATTCAAGAATCCGAACTTGCTTCTTCTCAAGTTCCTTCTCCCGAATTAAGCTCCAAGTTTAAAAAATCCTTCTTTCCTCTGCGCAATTATTTGAATATGTTGCTTAAATCCAAACCAAGCAAAATCGACTCGGAACTGAACCGTGTCAATCCGCAAATTCTGGAAAAGGGAACTGTTGCATCATCCGTTCAGGTAAAAATAACCGAAACTGCCAAAACTGAGATTTCTCCCAATATTCTAAACAGAGATCTAAAGAATCCAGATAGGGTTTCTAAAAAAACGCTGGATTTAAATAGTGGGATGGATTTTCTTACAGAAATGCTAACCCTTATTGAAAAAAATAAAATCCCAAAGACTCCAATCCTTTCAGACCCGGAGGATAAACAGAGTTATCAAGCAAAAAACATCTATTGGGATGAAGATACAAAACCCAGACTTTTGCAGCAGGAAGAAGAAGCTAAATCAGGGCCTTATGTAGAGAAGATTACCCTAAATTCGGAAACGGCCGAGGATTTGCAGATAACTGAAGCTATCAAATCAGCATACGATGAAGCCACGACCAAACCTGCGAAAAAGAAGAGATGCCTCTGGCTGTTGACAATCGTTGCTTCTCTACTTCTCTTAATTACAACAGTATATTGGTATTACCCTAAAATATCTCCCCTAAAAAAAATTCCGTTTTTTTCGTTTTTACTTTCTGGGGACAAAAAAGAAACCGTTTCGCCTCAAGTTCCAATATCGTCGGATGGTAGTCAAAAAACCAGCCCTCAATTGCCGAAAACAGACTATGGTGATAGACAATACCATGTTGTTGCCATCAAAATGTCAGAGGAAGATAAAAACATTTTAACCAGAGAATCCGGTACGCTGACTGCTGAAAAAAAGCCTTTATCCTCAAGGGCATTAATTGCGAGCACAACAAAAGGACCAAAAAAAAATATCGCCAAGAGAAACACTAAGACCATGAATTCGGCTAAGTCTAAAGTTGAAATTAGTTCAATAAATGATCAAAAAAGAATTGCACCTTCTGAAAATTTTTCCGATACATGTTGGGAGAATCAAGACATGCTCGAAGACCAGGTCAACCGAGCATTTAAAAATGAGGGGTTTAAGGGGCTTACGGCCGTAGCCGAAAATGATCAATCAATAATCGTCAGGGGAGCTGTTAAAAATCTGAAGATCAAACAAAGAGCCATTAACATTGCCCTATCTCTATCCGGAGAAAAGAAGGTAAAAGACATGATTTTTATTGTTCAACCGTGAAGGGATGATGGGAATAATGTATTAGGAAGAATTTGAATTTATGGCAAATCTTAACAGGATAAGGAGAAAAAGAGGAACTCGTTTTTGGGGGTCGCTTCTTATCTTGTCGGTTGTTTTTGCATTGGGGGGATGCGTCCAATTAAAACGAGACCTTAAAGATGGGATTACTCAATTTGTGGATGAATTCAATCGCGGAATGCTCGAAAACCGGGAAGGAGCCATAAAGAAATTTGGCTATACCGGCAAACAGACCGAAATCATAGTGGAATCTATTTTGATTACCCCCTATACGGTTAAACCGGGAGACCAATGGAGTCAGGAACTGAAATATGCCCTCCTATCACCCGAACCAGAGAGGAATTTCCTGGTTGTTGAAAAAGTAATTTTTGCTGGCAGTCGAGGAGAAAAAATTGATTTGCTGGTAAGTGAATCAAAAAAGGGTCAGGGGGTTCATTTGCTTACCCTTAAAGTGACAGTCCCTATGGATATTGAATCTGGCGAATATCATATTATCAGTACAATCAGTACGCTTAATCACAGTAAAACCGCTAAAGGATACTTTTTTATTAAGAAATAATTTAATTGAGCCCTATATATCTTAAGGGGTATTGATGAATACAATCGTTGAAACGACCAGTTGCAAAAGTTGTGGAAGAATTATTAGCCCGCCAGAGAATTTCTGCAATATCTGCGGAAGTGATTATTATAAAATTACCTTTTCCAACTTCATCTGCTTGTTTATCGATAAGATACTACGGAGTTAAAAAACAACAGTTTTATATGGTAATCCTCACTTCAATTGCAATCCATAACCTACTGCTTTGTAGATGGCCACAAGGGAGGTAGGCCCTGACGGATTGTATGTTGTACGGGGAGAAAGGTGCATTTTTTAAAGCGTGATTTATTGGGCGGGAGACGGAGATTCGCGTTGCACGTTTCGCCAGTCGTTTGCCCGTTCTGAAGTAAAAAGGGACGCCGGCCCACCGCCAGTTATCGATAAACAATTTTCCCGCGCAGAAAGTAGGGGTAATAGATTCAGCAGAAACACCGAATTCCTCCCGATACCCCTTGACAACCGTGCGTCCGATTTTTCCGCTGCCGTATTGCCCGCGGATGATGAACTGATCGATGAATTTTTCATCCATCGGCCGGATCGTGCGAAAGACTTTCACCTTCTCATCACGGATATCATCCGCTGCAAAACCGACGGGGGGTTCCATGGCTACTAGGGCAATTAACTGCATGATATGATTTTGCACTACGTCCCTGACTACCCCGGTTTCTTCATAGAAGCGTTCCCGTTGTTCGACGCCGATTTGCTCCGACATGGTGATTTCAACATGGCACACATAGCGCCGGTTCCAAAGCGTTTCGAAAATACTGTTGGCAAAGCGAAAGAAGAGAAGATTCTGAACCGCCTCCTTCCCCAGATAGTGATCGACGCGATAGATTTGGTTTTCGTTGAATACTTTCAAAATAAACTGTTGAGCAGGACAGCCGATGAGCAATCCCGTCCGAAAGGTTTTTCCATAATGATCCTCGGCTCATAGAGATCGTCTGCAAGCCGATGGCGTTCCAGCATGTCGATAATGGCTGGTGCCGCGACTGGAGGTACGGCGAGGTAAAAGAGCACATTAAATTTTTTGTTCCGGTCGTCATGACAAAGATTCTCGATGATTTTGAAGAGCGACTGATAGCTTTCAACCTGTTCAAAGGGGGATGAGAGATAACGGAGATGGGCGCTGAAAGCGGCCAGATCATCGGCTGCAGGCCGCGTGTCGGAATATTTCCGAATGGCGTCACGCACCCATTTTCGATATTGGCTATCATTCATTTCAGGAAGACCGAAACCGACCACGGGGAAATACTCCGGCAGAAGGCCATCCAGGTAGAGGTGAAAGAGCGAAGGCAAGAGCATTCTTTTGGAATAGTCTCCAGCGGCGCCGAAGATCACCAGAACAAAAGGCTCCGGCCTGACTGGGCCTGCGCCTTCATCGCATGTTATCTTTTTATTATTCATGGCATACCTCATCAACAGTGTTCCGATATCCTCGGCAGATAGTATTCAATGAACCAAACCAAATTCGGTCGAAGACGCAGCTCGATTGGGATGCCTTCCCCTATGAAAAATGAGCATGCCGGTCACGGGGTGCATGCCCTTCCCTTGAGGCTGAACAGCAGTTTAAGAATACTTTTAGTCCGGTCACCGAACAGCTTGTCGGCAAAAACCCTCCCCGCGGCGCGCTTGGAAATTTCCGATAATGTCGGATAGACGTGGACAACGCCGGCCATGGTGGAGAGCCTCATCCCGGCCGACAGGGCAATGATCCACTCATGGATGAGTTCGCCCGCATGGGCGCCCATCATCTGACAGCCCAGGAGTTTGTCGTTCTTATCCAAAAGGATTTTGATCTTGCCCAGCGCTTCCCCCTCCGTCTGGGCGCGGTCGTTTTCTTCGAATCGCTCCTCGATGATCCGGTAATCCAACTTTTCCTTGCGGGCGCGTTTTTCGTTGAAGCCGATGCTGGCCACCTCCGGGTCCGTGTAGGTGCACCAGCCGATTTTGCCGTAATTCACTTTTCGGGGTAGATGAAGGATCGCATTGGTCAGGGCGATCCCCGCCTCATAGCCCGCGACGTGTGTGAAAGGGAATTGACCGTTCACGTCTCCGCAAGCGTAGATATGGGGGATGTTCGTTTTAAGGCGATTGTTTG
Source organism: Desulfobacterales bacterium (assembly GCA_046485065.1). GTDB lineage: Bacteria > Desulfobacterota > Desulfobacteria > Desulfobacterales > RPRI01 > RPRI01. Next base: position 12,245 of record JAWOHP010000177.1, read on the forward strand.
TGGGGATACCACGCGGGTTAAAGGCAACCCCGGCCTTCTCAAGGGCCAGGTCGCCGATATTGGGCTTTCGCCCTGTGGACAGAAACAGGGCGTCTCCTTCAATGATCGTGGGCAAACCCTCCTTGGCTGCAGGAGCGACCGTCAGCAGAATCGCAGCGCCTTTCGATTCAACCTTGATAGCTTTGGTCCCCGTATGGATTTTCACCCCTTCCGCTTCAAAGCGGGCCTTCAGGATTTCCGCCATATCTGCATCTTCCGGCCCCAGAATCTGATCCATGAATTCAACAATGGTCACTTTAGACCCGAGACGCGCAAATGCCTGGGCGATTTCCAGACCGATCGGCCCGCCGCCGAGTACGATCAAACGCCCGGGCAGGGTCCTCTGCGAGAAAACCATTTCGTTTGTCCAGAAGGGAACGGACGCAAGTCCCTCTACGGGGGGCACAACAGGACCGGATCCGGTGGCGATGATCCAGTTTTTCGCGGCAATTCTTTTCCCGTCCAATTCCACGACGTGGTCATCGGTAAAGGCAGGGCTGCCGAAGCGGATCTCGGCCCCGAGCCCGCAAAACCGTTCCGGGGAGTCGTGATGCTGGATTTTTTCAATGACCTCCTGTACGCGATCCATGACCGCGCCCAAGTCTACGGAAGGCAGCGTTAAAGCTGGAAGGCCGAAGGCTTTTGACCGTCCGGCGAGATTCCATATGGCCGCCGTGCGGATCAGCGTTTTCGAGGGAACACAGCCGTAATGGAGGCAATCGCCGCCCAACTTTGACGATTTCTCGATAAGTATCGTTTTTGCTCCAAATTGAGCGCCTCCGGCTGCCGCCGTCAGACCTGCCGCTCCACCACCAATAACCCCCAGATCATATTCAAAGCTAGCCATAATGCCTCCTAAACAGTGTTTGTTATT
>JAWOHP010000179.1:0-8253 GCA_046485065.1 Desulfobacterales bacterium
TTGGCGAGGCCCTTTCCCGCTATGTCCGGAGCAGAGCCGTGAACCGGATCAAAAAGACCGGGGACGGTTTTATCTTCCGGATTGAAACTTCCGCCCGGCGCCAGTCCCATACCGCCTGTTATTCCTGCCGCCAGATCGGATAAAATATCGGCAAACAGGTTTGATGCCACAATAACATCATAATTTCCGGGATTTCTTACAGCATCCATGCATGCCGCATCAATTAGTTTCGACTCATGCCGGATATCCTTATGTTGGGACGAGACTTCCCTGAAAATCTGATCCCATAAGACCATGCCGTATCGCTGTGCATTTGATTTTGTCAATGATGTTACTTTATTCCGTCCGTGATTCCGGGCATATTCAAAGGCATATTCCATAATACGTTTAATTCCCTGCCGGGTAAAGACGCTGCTTTGAACTGCCAGTGTCTGATCCGCATGCCCCACGATACCGCCGACATTTGAATATTCTCCCTCTGTATTCTCCCTTATCACAACGATGTCTATATCACCGGGATGCATGTCAGCCAGAACCGATGATACTCCTTCATAAAGATAAACCGGCCTTAATCCGGCATAGAGATCAAAGCCCATTTTGATGGGAAGAAGAAGTCCATGAAGAGTGACATCATCAGGAACCCGCGGATCACCAACCGCTCCTAAGAAAACCGCCTGAAAATCTTTTAAAATCGTCAGGCCGTCATCCGGCATCATAACACCGTTTTTAAGAAAATAATCACTCCCCCAGGGAAACATCGTAAATTCAAACAGTAATCCCCCGTGCAGATCGGAAAGTGCATTAAGACATTTAATGCCCTCTGCTATTACTTCTCCACCGATTCCGTCCCCCGGAATAACAGCAATTGAATAATTTTTTTTCATCTAATAATGTCCACTTTATTTCTTAGATCCGTTTCCATAATAATTCTTACTCTTTATTTGCCCTAAAAAAGGGCTCGGTCTGCTCTGGACAGCTGGCGGTTGAGCGGTCGGATTTATCGCCGTTATGGGCTTTTATAATTTGACACCTCAATCAAATTTCCATCCGGGTCCCTGAAATAAACTGAAATAATTACGCCCACAGCTCCTGTTCTCTGAACAGGTCCTTCAAGTATCTCAACACCATTCTTATTAAGATGTTCGATTACCTCCGGAAGCGGCATACCGGTTACGAAGCACAGATCGACCGACCCGGGAGTCGGTTCTTTCGATTTTGGCTCGAATTCTTCTCCATACTGATGCAGATTGATCTTCTGCGACCCGAAAGAGAGCGCCTTTCTACCACCGCCGAAAGTTGTTAATCTCATCCCGAGCACTCTGACATAGAATTCGCAAACGGCGTCTATGTTTTTAACCGTCAGAACAATATGGTCTATCGATTCAATATTCATCGGTAATTCGGATTCTTATGATAGGCTTTTCAATATTTCGGATTTGGTGAGCCTGCCACAGTATAATTTTTAGAAAAATCATATTAACCGCAATTTGTCAATGTATTTAAGCTGGCACGCATAAGCAGCATTTTAGAAATAATTTTTTCTTGACTATTAAGATTCGATTGTATATTGTCGACAATATCCTGATCGAGTTTAGGATGCCACGCTGATGGTATACAAACCCGAATTGATTGCCAGTGCAAAGAACATATTTGACGCAGGAGGTTTTTTAGGTGTTTGAACCCACACTTTCAGGCAGGCTTGGTTCATTTCTGTCGCGTTTGTCTTACAAAGACCTGTCGGAATCGCAGGTCAAAAAGTTAAAGATTTACTTTCTTGACTGGCTTGGTTCTGCAATAGCAGGGAAAAATGAAAAACCGGTTAAGATCATCCTGGACGTTATTCGCGATCTGGGAGGTATTCCGGAGTCAACTATCATTCCCGGCCAATCCCGCGGCAACTGCCTTATGGCTGCTCTGGCAAACGGCGCATCCTCCCATATGGTGGAAATGGACGATCTGCACCGTGAATCTATTTTACACCCTGCGGCGCCTATTATACCGGCAGTGCTGGCGTTAGCCGAGCGCGAAAGAGCAAGCGGCGCCGACCTGCTTCTTGCAATCGCTGTCGGCTATGAAGCAGCGATACGCATTGCAGTCGGAGCAGGCCCGATTCACTACCGTTTCTGGCATACTACAGCCACTTGCGGAACATTTGGAGCTGCTGCGGGAGCTTCCAGGCTTCTCGGACTTGATGAAGAGCAGACCATTTCAGCTTACGGATCTGCGGGAACACAGGCCGCCGGTCTATGGGAGTTTTTAACAAACAATGCCATGAGTAAACAGTTACACCCCGGTAAGGCTGCTTTTAACGGACTTCTTTCGGCTCTTCTGGCCCAGAAAGGATTTACCGGTGCCCGCAGGATACTGGAGGGGGAAAAAGGTTTTTTCAGAGCCACTTCAGGAGACTTTGATACCGACAAATGCCTTTACGGTCTTGGAAAGGAATTCTATTTCGAACGCAATTCCATAAAATACCATGCCTCATGCGGACATACCCACTCCGCAATTGATGCCGTGCTTAAGGCTACGCTGGGAAAACCCCTCTCTCCCGATGAGATAAAAAGTGTGAATGTGTCGGTATATCAGGGCGCTCTTGATCTTCTTAAAAATGTTGAACCTGAAAACCCCTATCTGTCCAAATTCAATCTTCCTTATTGCATTGCAGCTGCTCTGATGTTCGGGCATGCCGATTTGACGGCTTTTTCAACCGAAAAGATTACAAATCCCGATATAGCCAGAATGATGCAAAAGATCCGTATTAAACCTGATCCTGAACTGAGTGCAATGTATCCCCGCAAATGGCCTGCAAGAGTCGAAATAATCAAAACTTCAGGCGAACGCATGATGGAGTCTGTCACCTACCCCAAAGGTGATCCCGAAAATCCCTTAAGCGAATCCGAAGTGGTGAAAAAATTCAGGTCACTCACCCGCGGTCTGATTGATGATAACTGGGCGGAAACCCTCTGTAATAGAGCGCTTTCATTAGATAAGATACCAAATATTTCAACGTTTTTTACCCGATAAGAGCTTCGGGTGCAAAAGGCTGAACAATACAAAAGAATATATACAGGAGAATTAAGATGAGGTTGCTGGAATACGAATCTAAACAAATATTGGATAAGTACCGGATTTCTTTACCGGCGGGACGGTTGGTTGGTCTTGATGAACCTCTGAAGATCGATGCGCCCGTCATGCTCAAAGCTCAGATTCCGGTTGGCGGCAGGGGAAAGGCGGGAGGCATACTTGAAGCCTCTGACTCCGATGAGGCGAAACAGAAGATAGCGCTTTTGCTGAAAAGCAATCTGCGGGGGTATATTCCGAAGTCCGTCTACATGGAGGAAAAAAAAGCTGTAAAGCGGGAGTTCTTCATGGGGATAACATATGACACTGTAGCCAAAGCTCCGCTGGCTATTTTTTCTCCGGCAGGAGGCATCGACATAGAGGAACTGGCTCAGCAGAGGCCGGAAATGGTCCGCAAAGAGCATTTCACGGTTACCTCACGACTTCCTGTACACAGGGCAAGGGAGATCATTGCTGAAACGGGAATTACCGGGAAACTTCTCATGGGACTTTCTCCCGTTTTATCAACGCTTGCGGAAATTTTCCTAGATTATGACGCCACAGTGGTTGAGATCAACCCCCTCGGGTTGACGGATGACGGGCGTCTCATAGCTTTGGATTGCCATATGGAGATTGACGACGACTCGGTGTTCCGGCATCCCGATATTGCGGCCATGGAAAAGGATATCGGCCGTGTGGAGGGGGAAAAACGGATGTCGGATTTTGAACGTGAAGCGGCCGGCATCGACAATCTGGACCACAGAGGAGTAGCAGGCCGTGTGATTGAGTTTGAAGGCAACCTTGGTCTTATAATCGGTGGCGGCGGCGCTTCATTGACGGCCTTTGATGCTATCCGCTCCCACGGTGGGCGTCCGGCTAATTACTGTGAAATCGGAGGCAATCCGTCCGTGCTCAAGGTAAAAGAGCTGACACGGCTGATCCTTTCAAAGCCGGGAGTTAATAAAATAGCCGTCATTATGAATGTCGTAAGCAATACACGAGTCGATCTTGTCGCACGAGGAATAGTCAAAGGTATTCTGGAGTCAGGCAGGAATCCGGCCAAAACAGTGGCGGTCTTCAGAATTCCAGGAGCATGGGAGGAGGAGGGCTCCAAAATACTCTCCAAATACGGAATACCTGCTCAGGGACGGACTGTTTCAATCGATGAGGCAGCAAGGATCGCGGCAAAGAATGCTGCGTGATATCGTCGTGTCAGGATATGGGTACGCATTCATATCAGACACGACAACGTCAACAGATCAGATGTTATGCAAAAGGCATAAAACTGAAATTACTATAACATTTACCATATTGAAGTGGAGGGGATTGAAAGTGGCTATACTGGCCGATGAGAATACAAGGGTTATTGTACAGGGCATAACCGGAAGAGAAGCAACATCGTTCACAAAAGATATGATCGATTACGGAACAAAAGTTGTGGCGGGAATCACCCCCGGCAAAGGCGGGCAGAGTGTTCACGGAGTTCCGGTTTTCGACACTGTCCGTCAGGCGTTAAAGAAAAATCCGGCCGAAGCGGCGGTGATATCCGTGCCGCCCGCTCTGGTCAAAGGCGCTGTGCTGGAAGCGCTGGAAAACGGCATTAATCTGGTTGTTGTGGTATCCGAACGTGTTCCCCGCAAAGACACCATCGAATTTCTTGAAGTTGCCAAAGCAAGAAACGCGAGAGTAATCGGGCCCAACACGCTTGGCCTAATATCACCCGGAAAGGTAAGGCTGGGAATGGCAGGCGGCCCTGCCGCCGATGTACGCAAAGCTTACATGCCCGGACATGTAGGCATTGCCTCACGCAGTGGCGGAATGACCACTGAAATTGCCAATCTGCTGACTACCCGCGGAATCGGGCAGAGCACCTGCATCGGAATAGGAGGAGACCCGGTAGTCGGATCCAATTTCCTTGATCTCATTCCTCTGTTTGACAAGGACCCGGAAACAAAAGCGGTTGTTCTGTTCAGCGAACCGGGAGGCGTGGTCGAAGAAAAACTTTCGGAACTGGTAATGACCCAAAAACTGTCAATTCCGATAATTGGTTTTATCGCAGGCCGTTTCGTGGACAATATGCCGGGAGTCCGTTTCGGACACGCCGCAACAATTGTTGAGGGAAACCGGGGAAGTACAAAAAGCAAAATCGAAATGTTCCGGAAAGCTGGAATACATGTGGCTGAATCGTTTTCCGACATAGCTGATATTGCAAAAAGGTATTTGTGAGGATAATTCATGAAAAGTATCGGTACGTTACGAACAGCTCTCTTTGTGCCGGCAACAAGGCCCGACCGTGTCGATAAGGCTCTTGGGACAGGAGCCGATCTGGTCATAATAGACCTTGAAGACGCTGTGGCTCATTCCCTGAAAAATGAAGCGCGCGGAGAAGCCCGGAAGAAGGTTCTGGAGCACTCCGGCAGAAAACTGATTGTGCGTGTCAATGCACTGGGAAGCGGTCATAACGGTAAAGATCTTGAATCTGTTGCAGACGCATCACTTCCCGGTATCATGCTGCCCAAAGTTGAATCAGGAGAACAGATAAGGGAGATCCATGAGCGCCTTTTGAGTTGTGAAAGGAAGAGAGGCATTGCCCCGGGGACTTTTTTTGTTTTATCGCTGATCGAGTCGGCGCTGGGGGTTCAAAATGTTTTCAGGATATTTTCAGAAACAGTTACGCCGGATCGCCAGTTTCTGGCAGCCTTCGGCGCCGCTGATTACTGCCTCGATATGGGCGTCAACATAAGCCGGGACGGCGCGGAGCTGCACTACCCAAGATCCAGGATTGCCGTAGCATGCAGGGCCGCCAGAAAAGATCCGCCTATCGACACCCCCTTCATGGCCGACATCAAAGATCTGGATGCCTTGAAAACGGACGCGCTGCGAGCCAGGGAGCTCGGATTCCAGGGCAAGCTTTGCATCCATCCCGGTCAGATCGGGACCTGCAATGAAATTTTTTCACCGACTCCCGAAGAAGTTTCATATGCCCGCCGTGTCGTGGAAGCCTTTGAAAAAAGTGAATCAGAAGGCATCGGCGTATTGCAACTGGACGGTAAGTTTATAGACTATCCCGTTGTGGAACGTTCACGCCGGATCATCCGGCTAAAGGAATCTATCGATGCAAAATGACTTCCAACTAACTCGTTAATATTTATAAACAAGTTGGAAGTCATATGCGAAGGGATTTGGGAATTTTGGGAAACGGCTTTTACGAGCCGTCAAAATTGAAAGGAATATACATATCATGAATTCAAAAAGTGAGTTCATTCGGGTTGATGTGAATATGACCGCCTGCGTCGGCATAGCCGGCTGTGGGGGGTGTGTCCGGGTATGTCCGGTTGGAATTTTTCAGAAAAACGGAGATACGCCGGCAATAGTTGAAAAAAATCTGGATGAATGTATCCTGTGCGAGCTTTGTCTTCAGGCCTGCAAACCGGATGCAATAGCCATCCGTAAGCTGTATGAGAGTTGATGCAATGGAAAAATCATCTTCCAAACTAAAGTTTATTGATTTCAGGCCGGCCGGGCTGGTTGAAAAACTGTCCGAAGCAATGACCGAGGCTATTTTGGAAGGCGTCTTCAAGGAAGGGGATCAGTTGACCGAACTCGAGCTGCAGAAACAATTCAATATCAGCCGGACTCCGATCCGGGAATCCTTCCGGGTGCTCGAAAAAAAAGGCCTTGTTGAAGTCATACCGCGGAGAGGAACTTTCGTCAAACGCATCTCACAACGTGATATCGAAGAACATTTCCCTGTCCGGTCCGTGTTAGAAGGGTTAGCCGCCAGACAGGCTTTTTTAAATATGAGTTCAAATACGTTTGAATCAATGGAACGAACTCTGGCAAAGATGAAAATTGCCGCCGAAAAAAAAGATTCAAAGAATTACTGGAAACAGCATATACTTTTTCATGAGACCTTTATTGACGCCTGCGGGAACCATTTGCTGATAGATCTTTTAAAAACCCTCAGGATGCAGATCATGTGGTATCGCCTATCCTACCAGTATTATCAGGAGGATTTTAACAATGCTTACAGAACTCATGAAAAGATAATGGGCTTATTCAGAAATAAAAATACAGATCCGGATAAGCTTGAAACGGCCGTCAGGAAGCACATTGATGAAGCCGTCAATAAGTTTATAGGCTATCTCAATAAACAGGAAAAAAATAAAACAAACACCAACAAATAAAGAGGAATCTGATGATCATTGCAAGTTCCGAAAACGGATTCAACAGGAGCACAGCCAGACTGCTGGGAATAATCCCTCCGATTGCCGGATATGTCAGGAACCGCGGGGTGCCGTATCTGATAAGCTGGGGGCACCGGCTGACCGGCATATTGATGATTCTTTTTATTGGGTTTCATATTTTCACCCTCTCCTTTCTTTCAACACCAGGTCTGTATGCTGACAAAATGAAGCTTTACAGTCTTCCGGCGTTGGCATTCCTTGAATGGGCGTTGGCGATACCCGTCATATTCCATGCCTTAAACGGCGGACGACTTATACTCTATGAGAGCTTCGGATGCCGGAGAGACGACCTGCTGCTTAAATGGGGCGCAGGCCTCCTGATTCTGTATGCCGGCATACTGGCCGTTCTTATGCTCCTCGGAAACCAGAGCGTATCACCTGCATTCTTCTGGTTTTTGGCACTATCGGCCGCACTGATCGCAGCCTATGGACTGTATTCACGTATCTGGAATACGCGCCATGCCATAAGCTGGAAACTTCAGCGGATTACCGGCGCCTTTCTGTTTGTTATGATTCCAGCTCACTTCATTTTCATGCATTTAAATCCCCAGGTCGCAGGAGAAGCGGGTCAGGTTACTATGCGCATGCAGAGCATATGGATTAAACTGGTTGATGTCGTCCTTGTTGTTTCAGCGCTTTATCACGGCGGTTACGGCCTTTTATCCGTCATTAATGATTATACGGCCTCAAAAAAGGTTCGGGCGGCCGGAATGGCGGCTGTTACCGCAGCAATGTCCGTCGCTGCGTGGTTTGGTATAAAACTGATTCTACTGATCTGAGTATGCCCGCAATGGAATTCCGCAGTCACTCTCAGCAAATATTTATTCACCGGAGATTGTAAAATGGGAAATGTTTTTAAATTGTCTTCCAGGATTCAATGTGACGTACTTATTATCGGAGCGGGCGGAGCCGGTCTCCGTTGCGCGGCTCACATACTGGAAAAGAG
>JAWOHP010000155.1:0-6587 GCA_046485065.1 Desulfobacterales bacterium
CTGTCCGTTGCCATTGCCGTTGAAGATTTGACTTCTCTTCAGATCTTTCGGAAGGCCTTTCCTATAAAGCAGGCCCTCGATCAAATAGTCGCGCACTGTGGATCCAAGTACGATCCCGATGTCGTGGACGCCTGTCTGAGGCTTTTTAACGAGAAGGGGTATCGTCTCACTTGACCGGAGGCATTTCGGCCCTGTAGTCAGTAGAATGTTAACCTCGACCAAAATGCAGGACTTCAAGTGTATATCTTCAATTTGGGTCGAAAACGGGGTTATTTCCCTCTTGACTTTAAATTCTAATATGAATATTTATAAGGCATTGCTTCTCATTTCAGCTCAGTAAATGAGCATTGCTTCTCATTTCAGCTCAGTAAATCCATCGACTCTATACTTAACCTACAGGAGTTCATTGTTATATGAAGTTATGATATAACGTAGCTCCCCTAAGAAAGGAGGAAAAGCCATGTCTAAAGATATCAATGTTAGGTGGGGTTGGCTCAAGGGAATGTATATTTATACGATCCTTGGGGCAGGTGGATTCGGGTTGGGAGTAATTGTCATGCCTGATGTCATGCGATCAATATTCGGCTGGCCTGAGCAAGACGCAATCGTCTTCGGAGTGACCGGCAGTGTCTATTTGTCGTTCGCACTTCTGTCCATATTAGGCCTACGGTCTCCTCTAAAATTTGCACCTGTTTTATTACTCCAGCTAAGCTATAAGGTTGTCTGGTTTATTGGTGTTGTTCTGCCTCTTTTGGTTGTAGGAAAGTTCCCAATGTACGGAATATTGCATGTGGTAATATTTGCCACCTATATTATCGGCGACTTCATCGCAATACCTTTTTCATACGTCTTTGCGAGAGGGACAGATCGGTAAATTGATGTTTCAGGCGAAGTAATCGAATAAAAAAGCTTTTAGATCAAAGCGTGTCAGAATGAAAGATGCAAGTGCAGAACAACTGATTTTCTGCTTCGGTGGGGGCTATTATCATTCCTGAAGTCAGTAAAAAGTCACCCTTGGAAAAAAGGCTTGATTTCAAATGGAAAAACATCTGACGGAAATCATTACTCCCTTGACTTTATGATATTTATATAATAAAATCTAAATAATTGAGTTTATTAAAGAACTTTTCTAATTGTAATATTCCCATAATTTTCCATCGACATTAGTCATCATAGAGGTGGGATAATGTTTAATGGAATCCATGTTACGCCCGGTGTAGACAGGCACGTTTCAAACAGCGACAGAAGCCATCCCCCCCAGATTATTACTCTAACATGCTGTAAACACAGAGCAATAATATTTCATTGCATCGGGAGCTCTGAAGTGTCAATGGTCTTTCATGACGGATAATCAGGAGATATTAAATCATAAAAAACAGAGTAAAATATTCCCCATTTGCCAGCTTACGTGCAAGATTAATGATCCTCGTCTTTTTAATTATTGTTCCGGTGCTTGGGCTTTTAGTCTATCAAGGGACCGAAAGTAGAAACAAGGAACGTCTTGAGGCCTTAGATAAAGCGGGAAGACTGGCACACAATGCATCCATGATATATGATCATCATATTGTGGCGACACAACAACTTTTTTTTGCCCTTTCGCAAATGCCTCAATTCCGCCAGCAAGATTCGCTATCATGTTCAAAGATCTTTTCCGATCTTTTAAAGCAAACTAAGATCTACAATGGTTTTGCTGCCACCAAACCGAATGGAGAAGTATTTGCCTCGGCTCCAGCTAGGGCAAAACCGGTCAGTTTAGCCGATCGTCAGTGGTTCAAACGTCTTGTGCAAACCCGTGGTTTTGCGATAGGCGAATATACGATAGGCCGTTTCAGCGGTAGACCTACTATTGTTTTGGGCTATCCTGTCCTTGACACTGCAGGACAACTATCAGCTGTATTTGCCGCCGGACTTGACTTGCAGCGCTTGCAACAAACTCTTCTTATGGTTAATTTGCCCGAAAGAGCAAACCTCACAGTTCTTGACAGTAACGGCACTATCTTGCTCCGCTTTCCCGATCCGGAAAAATTTGTCGGTAAAAAAATACCCGAAGAATCCGTAGTCAAGACCATGTTAACCAAGCAAGAAGGAGTGATGGAAAAAGTTGGTCTGGATGGTGTTCCCCGTCTATTTGGTTACACAACGATAGGCAGTGGTTTTGAGTCTATTCACATAAGTGTCGGTATCCCGGAACAAGTTGCATATGCCAATGTTAAACGGCTTATGATTCGTGACGTTACTTTGTTGGGATTGGTGTCTGTGCTGGCGCTTTTGGGAGCCTGGTTTTTGGGGAAAACATTGATTATATCTCCGGTGAACCGCCTGATAGAGGTGACGAAGCGATTGTCAGACGGAGACCTGAGCGTCCGCACCGGCCGATCCAATGACACGAATGAGATCGGATTATTGGCCTTACATTTTGACCAGATGGCCGACTCGCTTCAGCGTCGCGAGGAACAACGCAAGCGGGCAAGAGAGGCTCTTCAGGCGAATGAAGAAAAATATCGCATCCACTTTGAAAACGTATCTGATGTTATTTTCTCATACGACCAGGATTTTAAGATTCTCAGCATGTCACCCTCCGTGGAACGGACTTTGGGGTACAAGCCGGAAGAGTTTATCGGCAAGTCTTTTGCAGAGCTGAATATTCTATCATCCGAATATCTTGATAAGGCATTTTCAGATGCAATGCAAGTATTTGCCGGCGAGCATTTTGATGCAGTAATTTATGAGTTCATTGCCAGAGATGGAACGATAAAGTATGGGGAAGTTAGCTTTAACCCGTTGCTCCGCGAAGGTCAGGTTATGGCTGTGGTTTCTGTTGCAAGAGACGTAACTGACCGCAAAAAGGCGGAAGAAGATCTGAGGATCACACAATTTTCCCTGGATCGGACAAACGAATGTGTTGCCTGGATAGGCCCAAATGGGCGGTTTCTGTATGTAAACGATGCATATTGCCACCTCATCAATTATTCAAGGGATGAAATGCTCTCCATGAACATATTCGATATTGATCCCATGTATTCGCAAGATAATTGGGTTGAGTACTGGATTAAATACAAACATAAATCGTTCACTTTTTTCGAATATTCATGTCGCAGGAAGGATGGGATACTAATACCGGTTGAAGTGCATGCCAATTATCTGTCATACGAAGGCAAGGAATTTGTTGTCAGCTTTGTCCGGGATATCAGCCAGCGGAAACTGTCTGAGGAACGATTAAAAAGACAATTCGACCGCCTGGCTGCTCTGCGAGCCATAGACATGGCCATTACCTCCAGCCTCGACATACGCCTTACCTTCAGCGTTTTTTTGGAACAGGTTGTTTCTTGTTTAGATGTAGATGCGACAGACATCTTACTTCTTAATTCACAGACGTATAATAAGCTGTCATTTGTTGCAGGACGCGGCTTTCGAACAAGTGCCCTTAGACACACGAATTTAAAATTAGGCGCCGGATATGCGGGCAAGATTGCCCAGGAAAGAAAAACAATTTTGATTCCCGATATCGAAAAAGAAGAGCAGAATTTATTCAAGAATTCCCCTCAGCTCGGTAACGAAGACTTTGTCTCCTACTGCGGCACGCCTCTTATTGCGAAGGGACATGTCCGGGGTGTTCTTGAAATATTCAACCGCAAGCCCTTAGAACCTGATCAGGAATGGCTTGATTTTTTGGAAGCTCTGGCCACGCAAGCTGCTATTGCTATAGATAATGCGATGCTTTTCGATGATCTCCAGAAATCCAACATTGACCTGCTTCAGGCTTATGACAGCACGCTGGAAGGATGGTCCAAAGCTCTTGATCTGCGCGATAAAGAAACCGAGGGACATAGCCAACGGGTCACGGATATGACTTTGCGATTGGCCCGTAAAATGGGGATAAGAGACAGCGAACTGGTGCATGTGCGAAGAGGCGCGCTGCTCCATGATATCGGCAAGATGGGTATTCCGGACCAAATCCTTCTCAAACCGTGCACCCTGAATGACGAGGAATGGGAAATTATGCGGAAACACCCGCTATTCGCTTACGAGCTCCTTAGTTCAATTTCTTATCTGAAGCCGGCGCTGGAAATTCCGTACAGTCACCATGAAAAATGGGACGGTACGGGCTATCCGAATGGACTAAAGGGAGAATATATTCCATTTGCCGCAAGGATTTTTTCAATTGTCGACGTCTGGGATGCTCTATGCTCGGATCGTCCTTATCGCCCTGCCTGGCCGGAAGAAAAAGTCCGTGAACACATCATGGAGCAGGCCGGTAAGCATTTTGATCCGAAGGTAGTGGAGGTGTTCCTGGAACTTCTGAGTGAATTAAAACCGGTGTGATTTATCACCGTGAGTGCATAACATATTGGGTTATAGTTCAGCCGCTCTAATGTGTGCTTCTACCGGTAATCTTAAGCCCTTATTCTATGGTTGATCTGAAGACTTGTTAAATATCGACTAAAATCACGAGATCGTTTTTAATACGCATTATCGGCAATCCCCTTGAATTTACCTTTTTTACTATTAATTGAATAAGTTATCGTTACAGAGGGGCGTCAAAATGAAAGACCAATCAATGACAAAACAAGAACTCCTCGAAGAGAATGCCTTCTTAAAGCAGAAAATCCATGAATCGAAACATGCGGAATCAGAGTGGAAAAAAAAGGAAATTATGCTGAAAGATTCCGAATCGAAATTCCAATTTCTCGCAGAGAATATGGCCGACGTGGTATTTGCGGTAGATCTCAACCTGATGACTACATATGTCAGTCCTTCCATTGAAAGATTACTGGGGTTTACTCCGCAGGAAAGAATGACGCAAAAAGTAGATCAGCAGTTGACTCTCAAATCACAAAAATTGGTTTTCGAGGCATTGTCCGAGGAATTAAGTCAAGAAAAAGAGAAAGGGTCGGATCCGAACCGGTCCAAAACCTTGGAATTGGAATATTATCACAAAGACGGTTCCATAAAGCATCTTTTAACTTATGTTCGTGGCATTCGTGACAGCGAGGGAAATTTGACGGGTTTTTACGGTTCGAGCCACGATATCACCGAGCGAAAGCGAGCAGAGGAAGCGTTCAGCCGAGAATACTCATTTCGTAATGCCATCATAAATAACGTTTCCGAAGGTCTCTGCGTATGCCACGAAATCACGGAGTATCCATTCGTCAGGTTTACAATCTGGAATGATCGCATGACCGAAATTACAGGTTACACCATGGAGCAAATCAACTGCCTTGGATGGTATCAAACTGTATACCCCGACCCTGAGTTGCAAGCCAAGGCAATTGAGCGCATGAATAGAATGCGGCAGAGAGAGGATCTTCGTAGCGAGGAATGGGAGATCACACGTGCAGACGGAAACAAACGTGTTTTGAATATATCGACCTCGATAGTTGAATCAGATGATGGCGTGGTGCACGTCCTGGCACTCATGCAGGATATCACTGACCGCAAGGATGCGGAAGAGGTGCTGCGGGAGAGCGAGGAACGGTTTCAACTGGTATCCAAGGCAGCCAATGATGCAATTTATGACTGGAACTTGGAGTCTGAGACCGCATGGTTGAGCGAGGCGCACCATCACCATTTCGGAGTTTCCACCGATAATGCTGATTTTACATGGTGGAGCTCGCATATCCATCCTGAAGATCGAGACCGTGTTATTTCATCCATGCATGTTGCCATGGAAAAGGGAGTGGACGTTTGGTGGGATGAATATCGGTTTCGATGCGCAGACGGCCATTATGTTGATATCTTCGATCGCGGACATATCCGCCGTGATAAAAAAGGTACTCCTATCAGGCTTGTTGGATCGATGATGGACATAACCGAGCGCAAAAAGGCGGAAGAGGCGCTGAGAAAAAGCGAAGAACTGTACCGTATTCTCTCCGAGAACTCCCCAAGCATGATTTTTCTCTTAGATGTAGAGGGAAATGTTCTTGTTGTAAATCAGCAGAGTGCAGCTAAGTTCGGATTGAAACCTGATGAAATCATCGGTCGCAATATCCGTGATCTCTTTCCCAAGCAGTTAGCCGAACGGCATAAGCAAGCCCTCGATAAGCTCCTACAGGATGGTAAAAATCTTCATATCGAATTAATTGAATCGTTTCCCACTGGTGAACGATGGATTGAGGCACGCCTCGTACCGGTGTGGAATAAAGAAAATAGCAAAATAATCGCGGTGCTGGGTATATCGCACGACATCACCGAGCGCAAGCAGGCGGAAGAGTTACTGCTGGAGAGCGCGGAGCAGTATCGGACCGTGGTGGAAAATGCGAGCGACATCGTCTTCAGATTGGATAATACTGGACACATAACCTTTGTCAATCCTGCGGCACTCCGCATTATGGGATACGAAGAAAAGGAATTTATCGGTAGGCATTATCCGACATTTATCCGATCGGATATGCAAGAGGAGGCCATGAATTTCTTTGGCCGTCAGTTCGTGAAGGAGATTCCCAATACCTACTCCGAGTATCCCGTTATCGTGAAAGATGGCCGTGAAATCTGGCTCGGGCAAAACACCCAGTTGATCTTTCGGGACGGCAAGGTGGTTGCCTTTCAGGCAGTGGCCCGCGACATCACGGAGCGCAAAAGGATGGAGG
>JAWOHP010000001.1:0-13381 GCA_046485065.1 Desulfobacterales bacterium
TCCATCCCCTTCTCCGTTAACGAGCCTGAACACTTCCGTATCCGATACTGTTTTGTCTCTCAACTCTATGGCGGCCCTTATGCGATTTTCCCAAAACTTTCTGTCAACTGTCTCGTCTGAAGTCGTAACAACGCGGAGCGCTATCTGTGACTTATCACTGTAAAAGGCCTTGCCGTAAAATTTTCCTTTAACATCACAAACATCAACAATAGCGCCTCCATCGGCCCGGCATTCCCTCATGTCACTCCTGTAAATCCAGAGGTGTCCTGCCCTGACCCTTTCAGTCGCTCTCTTTGAAATAATTGCTTTCAGATCGCTCAATTTACATCCTTAAGGAGTTCCTGCTTCTCTTTTTCAGTAAGATGCCTCCAGCAGCCTTCTTTAAGGCCACCGAGTCTTATGTTTGAAATTCTTATTCGCTTCAATTCCCTAACCCTGTTTCCCACTTTTTCGACCATGCGGCGTATCTGCCTGTTTTTTCCTTCTTTAAGAACAATTCTGAACCGGTCCGAAGCAATTCTTGTTACCTGAGCAGGTCTTGTCCTGCCATCTGACAAATGAATGCCGGAGGCCATATTATCAAGAGCTTCATCCAAAATCGGCCTTTTGACAAAAACTTCATACTCTTTTTCATGGTCAAAAGAAGGATGCGAAAGAATATTATGAAGTCTTCCGTCATTTGTTAAGAGAAGAAGCCCTGTGGAATCCTTGTCGAGACGTCCGACAGGATAAATACGATCCGGTATGTCTATCAGATCGAGGACAATTTTTCCCCTCTCTTTGCTGCACGTCGTAAGATAGCCTTTCGGCTTGTTGAGCGCTATGTATATATGGTCTTTTTTTCCCTCCACCCGTTTACCGCCAACTTTAACAATATCCCTAAAGGGATCAATTTTAGTTCCAAGTTCCTTAACGACTGTTCCGTTGACGTAAACCTTACCGGCAAGTATAAGCTCCTCACCGTGCCTCCTCGAACAAAAGCCTGCTTCCGATAAAAATTTTTGAAGCCTCATCATTGATATGCCCGTAAAAAGTCAAAATTTAGACGGCAAAGTAAAAAGCTCATTATGCAAGGCGCGCAAGTCTTGAGGAATGAAGCGTACATAGAAATACGCTGCAATGACGAAAGATGAAGCGCAACACAGAAGAATGACTTTTTACAAAGCCGTCATGATCTGTAGTCGGCGTTAATCTTAACATAATCTATGGAAAAATCGCAGGTGAGAACCGACGCTTTTCCTTTTCCCGCCTTCAGATCCACCGTTATCGAGAATTCGGGCTTCTTCAGCACTTTCGTGGCTTCATTTTCTGCTGTATCACCGCAACCAATTCCTTTTTTTACCATCATTACATCATCAAACCAGATATCAACAAGTTCAGGATCAAAGTCCACGCCCGATCTTCCGGCTGCGGCAAGAATTCTTCCCCAGTTAGCGTCTTCACCAAACAATGCGGTCTTGACGAGATTTGAATTGGCCACGGTTTTTGCAATTTTTTCAGCTTCACCTCTGTTTTTGGCTCCTTTTACAATGACATCAACAAGCTTAGTTGCTCCTTCGCCGTCTTTAACCACCATCTTGGCAAGCTCCATAAGAACTTCATCAAGGATTCCGCTGAAAGATTCTTTTTCCTGAGAACTTTTGACCTTTGCACCCGACATTCCGTTTGCCATGAGAAGCACAGTGTCGTTGGTGCTTGTATCACCGTCAATGGTTATCCTGTTGAAAGATTTTTCAACTGAGCTGGACAAAGCTTTTCTGAGAACAGCCGGAGAAACTTCAGCGTCCGTACATACAAAACAGAGCATTGTAGCCATGTCGGGACATATCATTCCTGCCCCTTTCGCAACTCCGGTCATGCTGAAAACTTTTCCTCCGATTTCTCCGCTTCTCGATACAATCTTAGGAACCGTATCGGTAGTCATTATGGCGCTCGCAAAACCATTTATGCCGCCCGCAGAAAGCGATTTCACAAGTTCCTGAATGGCAGACTCTATCTTGTCGAGGGCAAGCGGTTTTCCTATAACAC
Source organism: Desulfobacterales bacterium (assembly GCA_046485065.1). GTDB lineage: Bacteria > Desulfobacterota > Desulfobacteria > Desulfobacterales > RPRI01 > RPRI01. Next base: position 2,029 of record JAWOHP010000001.1, read on the forward strand.
CCGTCGATGCAACAAGAACCAGCTCTTCTGAAATATCGAGCGCAGCCGCCGCAAGTTTTGCTTCCGCTATGGCATCTCTCATGCCCTGATCTCCGGTGCAACAATTAGCGCTCCCGCTGTTTGCAATAACAGCCTGGCAGAGACCACTCTCGATCCTCTTCTTGTCCAGAAGTACAGGTGCCGCCTGCACCCTGTTTCTGGTAAATACCCCGGCAACGTTTGCCGGTACTTCTGAATAAATAAGTCCGAGATCTTTTTGACTCTTTTTTTTAAGGCCGGATATAACACCGGAAAACGAAAAACCTTTGCAAAGAATTTTTTTCATACTCATTGATATTCCTGTATATATTTAAGTTTTATCACCTGATTCTCCAGATAAAGAGGCAGGATTCAAGGGTTCAAGTGACGGCAAGGAATGTGCCCGTTTTTCAATCTTTTACACTCGTACCCTGGAACCCTTGACTCCTTGAACCCTTATTTACTCATTATTCTTTTGTCAGAACAACGCAACATTGTCAATTCACCCTTTTTGCCGTTCTTTAAAATAGTTACCTTTTACCGGCATAACTACTATATATTGAATAAATTTGTTGACAAATAACTATATATTGGTTATTGAGGCACAGCATGGATTTTTTTTGCTGACAATCCTCATTGGTACTTTTTACAAAAAATTCAAAATTCACCGGAATACATGATCATGTGCTTTCTGTTTTCTTGAAATTGAGCAGGTATTTTTTCGTCTCTTATTAATACAGAGATTTTTTCGTTTTGAACCAACTAAACATTAAGAGGTGGCACAAGTGTTCGAGGAAATTAAAAAACGGGATGGAAGGGTTGTTGAGTTTGATTCATCAAAAATTACAGCGGCTATAGCAAAAGCAGGAAAGGCTTCGGGTGAATTTGATGAAAGAGAAGCAAGAAAGCTTACGCTTCGCGTTCTTACTCTATCTCATGAGCTGCGACTTGGACCTGTTCCGGATGTTGAGGGTATACAGGATATTGTTGAAAGGGTGCTTCTCGATTCTCCATTTTACAAAACAGCAAAGGCATATATCATATACAGGGAGCAGCATGCCCAGATACGAAGTATAGCCACCAATGCGAACATTGATCTTGTTGAACACTATATTCAGAAGCTTGATTGGAAAATCAAGGAAAACAGCAATATGTGTTATTCACTGCAGGGACTTAACAACTACATATCATCAGATGTAACTTCTGAATACTGGCTAAACCGCATATATCCTCCAGAAGTAAGGGATGCTCATAAAAACGGAGATATACATATACATGACCTTAGTCTCCTTTCTGTTTACTGCGTCGGATGGGATTTGAAGGATCTCCTGCAAAAGGGATTCATGGGTGTTGAAGGTAAAGTTGAAAGTGCACCTCCCAAACACTTAAGGTCTGCTCTCGGGCAAATAGTAAACTTCTTCTACACACTACAGGGTGAAGCGGCCGGTGCCCAGGCCATCTCAAATTTTGACACACTTCTCGCCCCCTTTGTCCGCTATGACAAGCTCAATTACACTGAAGTAAAACAGGCAATACAGGAATTTGTTTTCAATATAAACATTCCTACCCGTGTCGGATTCCAGACACCGTTTACCAATATAACAATGGACTTGTATGTTCCTTCGATTCTGAAGGATCATCCAGTAATAATAGGCGGAAAAGAACGCAAGAAAACGTATTCCGAATTCCAACCGGAAATGGATATAATAAACAGGGCTTTTGCAGAGGTAATGATGGAAGGGGATGCAAGAGGAAGGGTGTTTACATTCCCGATACCCACATACAGTATCACTTCCGATTTTGACTGGGATAATCCGAATCTTGAAACAGTGTGGAAAATGACGGGTAAATATGGAATTCCTTACTTTTCAAACTTTGTCAATTCGGATCTCTCTCCGGAGGATACAAGATCGATGTGCTGCCGTCTTCGTCTTGACAACAGGGAGCTTCTTAAAAGAGGCGGCGGGCTGTTCGGAGCAAGTCCCCTGACAGGATCAATCGGAGTTGTAACCATAAATCTTCCTCGCATAGGCTACCTTTCCGGAACTGAAGATGAATTCTTTTCGCGGCTGAAAAAAAATATAAATCTCGCGATAACAAGTCTCTCTATAAAACGTAAAGTTCTTGAAATGTTTACAGAAAACAATCTTTATCCATATTCAAAATTTTATTTAAGGGAGGTTAAGAACGGAACAAGCTTTTACTGGAAAAATCATTTTTCGACAATCGGTATTATAGGAATGAATGAGGCCTGCCTTAATTTCCTTGGTAAAGATATAGCAAGTAAACAAGGACTCGATTTTTCACTGAAAGTAATGGATTTTATACGGGAGATCCTGTCTGAAACACAGGAAGAGACAGGAGATTTATATAATCTTGAAGCTACACCGGCGGAAGGAACATCCTACCGCCTCTCTTTGGCAGACAAGAAAAGATTTCATGACATAATATGCGCCAATGAAGAAGATTATATTAACGGGGCAGCGCCATATTATACCAATTCAACACAACTTCCGGTAAACTATACCGATGACATCTATGAAACCCTTAGATTACAGGACAGTCTCCAGACGAAATACACAGGCGGCACTGTTTTGCATATTTTCCTTGGCGAACTCATATCAGATGTTACAACAATTAAAGGGCTTATAAGGAAAATTTCAACCAATTTCCATCTGCCCTATTTTACCTTGACACCTACATTTAGTGTTTGCCCGTCGCATGGATACTTAAAAGGCATGCAAGAACTCTGCTCCGAATGCAATGCTGAAACGGAAGTCTATTCAAGGGTTGTAGGTTATTTAAGACCTGTCAAGCAGTGGAACAACGGCAAACTGGCAGAGTTCGGGATGAGAAAAACCTATCTGTTGCCGTCTGATGACTGTGAAGATAACTGCCTTTGCAATTCCAAAAAAGAAAGCGTTGAAATTGACCTGCAATATGATGAAGAGCCTGTTGCCAGATTGCAGGGTGCTATATGATTTGAAGCTTCCTGCCGCGAGCAGCGGAAAATACGCTCGCTGTTTCGGCTCAAACAAATGACTTAAAAAGGCAAGAATCCATAATATCTCAGTCATGGCTTTTGGCGGCATTCAAAAAAATTCACTTATCGATTACCCCGGAAAAATAAGCTGCGTTCTTTTTCTTTCAGGTTGTAATTTTACCTGCCCCTATTGCCATAATCCTGATCTCGTACATAACACCTCACCCGTATTATTACAAGAAACAGAAGTTTACCGCTTTCTTGAAAGCCGCAGAAATTTTCTAGATGGAGTCGTTGTTTCCGGTGGGGAACCAACCATTTATCCCGGTTTAAAATCGCTTCTGAAAAAAATCAAAAAAATCGGCTATCCGGTAAAACTTGATACGAACGGAAGTAACCCATCGGTTATAAAAAATTTAATTGATGAGGGTTTGATCGACTATATTGCCATGGACATCAAGACTGACCCGGCCCTTTACTTTTTTTTTGCAAAATACGGTTGCGAACCTGCCGATATATTATCAAGCATTAAAACCATCATGGATTCGGGAATTGATTACGAGTTCAGAACAACGTGCGTCAGACCATTCATAAGCCGGCCTGTCATTGAAAAAATTTCAAGTATAATCAAAGGCGCAAAACTTTATGTTCTTCAGCATTTTCAAAATAAGAATGTGCTGGATCCTGATTTTTTCGCCGTTGAAGATTGCGCATTCAGTGAAGACGATTTGCTTGAGCTTAAAGCCGCAACTGAACCTTTCGTTGGAAATTGCATAATTCGCTGATATAATAACTTTCCGTACGAACACCAACCAACTGTTCATCCTTCACTTTTCACTATTTCTCATTCACTCATTACTCTTTGTTGCCCTTTTAATGCCAGTTTCTATAAATTGAAGCTCCCCACTGCAAGCATCGGGGAATGCGCTCTCTTTTTATTTTGGTTCAAACTATGTATGTCATTCATTATTTGCTTGACACTTATACTAATAATTTCTATTTAATGGAATAGCCTGTTCACTCTTACCATAATAAGGAGGACGACGATGACAAACCCGTATTTTCAAGCTTATGAAAGATCCCTTAAAGACCCTGAAGGATTCTGGGGCGAAGCTGCAGAAGATTGCCACTGGTATAAAAAATGGGAAAAAGTTCTGGATGATTCCCGTAAACCTTATTTCTACAGATGGTTTCCAGGAGGAATGGTAAATACCTGTTACAACGCACTCGATTTTCACATAGAAAACGGCAGAGGCAACCAGGATGCTCTTATCTATGACAGCCCTGTCACTGATACGATAAAGAAGTTCACATACATTGAGTTAAGAGATCTTGTTGCAAAATTTGCAGGCGTACTTTCATCACTTGGTGTCGCCAAGGGTGATCGCGTCCTCATATACATGCCCATGATTCCGGAAGCAGCTATCGCAATGCTTGCCTGTGCCCGTATAGGAGCCGTTCACTCTGTTGTTTTCGGAGGGTTTGCATCAAATGAGCTTGCCACCCGAATAAACGATGCAAAACCCAAAGTAATTGTATCAGCCTCATGCGGCATTGAAGTAAAAAGAGTGATACCCTACAAACCGCTTTTAGACGGCGCCATTGAAATGGCTAAATCAAAACCGGATTATTGCATAATTTATCAGCGTCCCATGGAAACAGCAAGCCTGATTCCGGGCCGGGATCTTGGCTGGGATGATGTAATGGCAAAAGCCAAACCGCACGACTGTGTTCCAGTCGCAGCTACAGACCCCCTGTACATACTCTATACATCAGGCACAACAGGCATTCCAAAAGGGGTTGTCAGAGATAACGGCGGGCATATGGTAGCGTTGAAATGGACGATGAAGGCAATCTATAATGTTGATGCCGGAGATGTTTACTGGGCGGCATCGGATGTCGGATGGGTTGTTGGACATTCCTATATAATTTATGGCCCTCTTTTAAAAGGCTGCACAACAATCCTGTTTGAAGGAAAGCCCGTAGGCACACCGGATGCCGGTGTATTCTGGCGGGTTATATCCCAGCACAAGGTAAAAACAATGTTCACGGCTCCTACGGCTTTCAGAGCAATAAAAAGAGAAGACCCAAAAGCCGAATATATGAAAAAATATGATCTTTCCAACTTCAAGTATTTATTTCTGGCAGGTGAAAGGCTTGACCCGGATACTCTCCACTGGGCGGAAAGGAGTATAGGCGTTCCTGTAATTGATCACTGGTGGCAGACAGAAACAGGCTGGGCAATAGCAGCAAACTGCGTCGGTCTGCATCATTTTCCTGTTAAACAGGGGTCTCCCACAAAAGCGGCTCCCGGTATGGATGTGAGGGTCGTGGATCCTAACAATAATATAGTCAAGCCCGGAGAAATCGGCGCCCTTGTCATCAAGCTGCCTCTTCCTCCAGGAACTTTACCGACACTCTGGAATAACGATCAAGGATTTATCGATTCATATCTGAAGGAATTTCCGGGATACTACAAGACGGCAGATGCCGGATTTATCGATGAAGACGGTTATATCTATGTAATGACACGGACAGACGATGTAATCAATGTCGCGGGGCATCGCCTCTCAACAGGCGGCATGGAGGAGATACTCTCCGACCATCCCGATGTAGCTGAATGTGCGGTTCTAGGAGTCGATGACCAGCTTAAAGGTCAGGTTCCCATTGGTTTTATTGTTCTCAAAGCCGGAGTTACACGCAGTGAGGATGAAATAGTAAAAGAAGTCGTCAAGATGGTAAGAGACAGGATCGGGGCTGTCGCATCTTTTAAAACGGCAACGGTTGTAAAGCGCCTTCCCAAAACACGTTCCGGGAAAATACTGAGAGGAACCATACAGAAGATTGCCGACAACAAGGAGTTCAAGATACCGGCAACAATAGACGACCCTGTTATTTTAGATGAAATGAGAGAAGCTCTGGTCAAAATCGGTTACGCTGAAGCCAGGAAATAATCCTGCAAAAAAACAAGCCGGGCGTTGACCCTCCTTCGGAGTCAACGTCCGGCTTATAAAAAATAAATATTTTAAAATAGTTGTTCATAGCTCCGGCCTCAAAAAAATGGTTTTTGGCTTTTCACGAGAGGATGAAATTTCCTTGTATTAAATTCGATTCCATGCTAACTGGCATCTTGTTTTTCCCTTAAAAGAGATTTAAAAATATCTTAAAATATTTTTAGCCTGAATATAAGTTTTTTATAAGGAGGAATTACAGATGGAGCGGGACAAGATAGTAAATATTATCATGGTTGTTATGCTTGGAATCTTCCTGCAGATAATTTTCATGTTTGCAGAAGCTAAAGAGACTCCGAACAAGACGGCAGTGACATTCACAAAGGCATACTTCTCGCTGGACAGGTCAATGACCGGCTATCTGTGTAAAACACTGGCAACATCTGAAGAAGAAAATATTGTCGAAAAATATATTCAAAAAACTGAAGCCGAAGCTGCCGAACGAGGCCTTGGTCCCGATTTCATGAAAAGCAGGCTATTCAACATAGAAACCGAAACAATAAGCAGAACCGATAATGAAGTAACCTTAAAAATATCTGCGGACAGAATAGTAGCAATAAACCCCTTATACGCTCTTGTTTCAAAACTGTTCCATTTAAGTAAAATCCACAAGGTTGAAGATACAATTACCGTAATTAAAGAAGACGGTAAATGGAAGATCTGCGGCAAACCCTTTTCCTTGCTGTAATACTCTGGACCTTTTTCCCATCAACAAAAAAGAGTCCGGTTTAATTCTGCCAGACCGGACTCTATCGGGTGAATAAATCGAATACATGGAGACTATCTACGCTAATATACAAAAGATAGCACGGCGGATAGCCTCCGGCTTTCCTCCACCTGATTTTTACAACGACCATGATCCAGCCATTAAATCATCTGTTCAGGTTTTTGAAACTGACCCTCTGGTGGCAAAGGTTCACAAGTTTGTAGCAACATATCTTGAAGATGATTTCGGTCATGGCCTCGATCATGCCACAAAGGTAACCGTGGATGCAGGAGCCCTTATGTTTATTGAAAGCGGGCTTGCCGGATATGAGGGCAGTTTTTGCAGGCGAAGAGTTCTGATTCTCCAGTGCGCCGGTCTGATGCATGATATAAAACGAAAGAAAAAAAACCATTCTATCGAAGGGGCTGCTTTTGCGCGTGAAGTCCTGAAAGATTACCCTTTTTCCCCTGAAGAACTTGACGATATCTGCATTGCTATAAGAAATCATGAAGCATTCAGAAGCACGGTTGAATCAAAAACCCCCGAGGGAAATCTTGTTTCAAACTGCCTTTACGATGCGGACAAGTTTCGCTGGGGACCGGATAATTTTACCAGCACACTCTGGGAAATGGTATCTTATCTAAATCCGCCCTTTTCAGAATTTGTCGCCCATTATCCGAAAGGAATGGAGAGCCTTTATAGAATCAGGGATTCTTTCCGGACTACAACAGGAAAGAAGTATGGACCAGGATTCATCGATATCGGAATTACAATAGGAAAAGAGCTTTTCGATGTAATCAGGTCAGACTACGCTCACCTGATTTAATCTTGATGGTTACGCAGTTAATCTTTCTTTAATCCCCTGCTGAATATCTCGAAAGCTATCTCAAGGGTTGGTTTGAGGTAATCTTTTTCATCGTTGATTATTTTCTTGCTCGATTCCCAGAGAATAACCCCGGAAAACAAAGCCCAGAAAATATCGGCAAGAGCAACCGGATGTTTTTTTATAAATACACCCTTTTCCGCGCCCTCTTCGAAAATATCAGCAATAGTACCAAGCGATTTTCCCGAAAGATCTTTTATTTGTGCAAGGAGCTGTGGAGACAGATTTTTTAATGTTTCGCTCGATTGAAGCTGGAACATGTTTATTATTATCAAAGGGTCAAACGCATAGACATCATACATTGCTTCGATCAGGAGTTTCATCTTGTCTTCAGGGCCCAGGTTTTTTTCCCTGTTGACATGTTCAATGCGTATAAGAAGGTACTGGAGTATTCTTATGGATAATGATGCGTAAAGTTCTTCCTTGTTTTTAAAATAGAGATAAAGGGTTCCTGGGCTTAATTCGGCTTCAGTTGCAATGTCTTCCATCGTTGCCTTGTTGAACCCTTTGCTTGAAAAAACCCTTTTTGCGGCAACTATTATCTGCTGCCGTCTTCTTTCCCTTTCTCTTTCCTTCCTCTCCTGAATGCCCATTAAATCACCTTGCTGTGAATATATGAATATAATTTATTTTAGGAATATATCTATAATTTATTTGATATATTTAGTCAACTGTTTTTAATATTATTCATTCAGAAATTGTGCCGAAATTTTCATAACACACATTTCCGGACGGGATGTCGGGCAAAAAGATCCGGAATCCAGAAAAAAATACTTGTCAAATCAATAGGTTATAGGATAAACATCCCAGCAACAGGGGCGGATCGCACAATTACACAATATGCATGGTTTATGAAAGTTCAAGGAGTTGGAGGAATATTTGGTGAACATAACCGCCAAACAACATTATTCCTTAAAAATACGGGCAGCTAATTCGATATCCTCAGGGCAAAAGACGAAGAGACATTTTTCTTTTGGTGATGAGACCGAGCCATAGACATAATTGATGTTTATTCCTTCCTTTCCAAACTTCGTGGCCACTTCTGCAAGTGAACCGGGATTATTTTCAAGTATTATTGCAATTACAGGCATTATATCAAACAGATAATCGTTTTTGGAAAGAACATTTATTGTCTTATCGGTCTGATCAACGAGTATTCTAATCAATGCAAATTCAGCTGAATCCTTTTTCATGGAATTATAACTTGCACTTGAAGCAATTCTCTTTAAGGATTTTCCCCTGGCATGGAAAAGCTCCTGAACATAACTTGAAGCATCCTGAATTGTCAGTGCATCTATATTAATTCCTTCGCCCGAAAGTAACGAAGCAAGCCTTCCCAACTCTCCGGGCACATTTTTCAAAAACAGCGAAATTTCAGTTCGTACCATGTTTATCTCCGGATTATTGTTTTTAAATTATCATTATAAATAGACATTATTTTATACATAATAATAACTATAAGAGATAAATATTTATTCTGTCAATACCGATGATTTCGTAAAAAATACAAATGCAAACGGCAAAGTAAAAAGCTCAATATGCAAGGCGCGCGAACCGAAACAGCGAGTGCATTGCCCGCTGCTTTTTGCGGGTATAGCGAGCGCATCTAAAATGATTAATATTCCTTACGGTCTAAGCTCCATCGCTGCTTGCAGCGAAGAGCTTCAATCCTGAGGAATGAGACGTACACATAAGTACGTCGCAATAACGAAAGATGAAGCACAACACAGCAGAGTGACTTTTTAAGAAGCCGTCAATACTAATTGCCCCCGTAGAGTTCTTTAATCTTAACCCTGTCTGGAATACCGTTTCCGGTTAATGGAAATTCTTTTACAAATTCAACATACTGCGGTTTTTTATAGCTTGCTATTCTTTCGCCTACAAACCCTGTAAGTTCTTTGGATCCAAGAGTCTGACCTTTTTTAAGAATGCAGACGGCCTTGATTCCCTCTTTCCATTTAGGGTCGGGAACACCAAAGACAATACACTTTTCAACAGCAGGATGCATTAATATAACTTTCTCAACCTCGGCAGGATATACATTTTCACCACCGGGCTTGATAAGCTCTTTATCGGCAGTTCTCCCAGAGTACCATAGGAATCCATCTTCATCAAAACGGCCCAGATCCCCCGTATGATGCCAGCCTTCGCGGAATGTCCGGTCGTTCTCTTCCGGAAGATTCCAGTATCCCTTAAAAACCATTGGGCCTTTCATGACGATTTCACCAATCTGTCCTGACGGAACCGGCCTGTCATAATCATCAACAAGTTTTACTTCCGCAAGATGTATCATTCTTCCGGCTGAACCTGGCCTGTCATTGAAACGGCCATATGTCGCAACGCATGATGTCTCGGTCTGGCCGTACATGCAGTAAAATGTCCCGCCGGATATTTCCTGATATCGCACGATGGTTTCGGGATTATCGAGTCCCACGACTGTTCTGAGGCTCTTTATATCTTTTTTTGTTTTTTCCTGCTGCTCAAGAATAGATGCAAGGATTGGTGAGAAATTAAAAAAGAATGAGACTTTTTTTTCTTCGATAAGTTCCAACGCCTTTTCCGCATCAAACTTGCTCATGTTTATGTTCAGAGCTCCGGCATGAAAAGAGTTTGTCGCCATGAAAAGACCGCCGACATGGAAAAGAGGGAGCAGATTGAGATGAACATCCTCATGGGTTATCTGCAGGCAGCAGTTCCAGTGGATATCTGCAAAAAGAACATTCCCGTGACTTAAAAGCGCGCCTCTGGGTCTTCCTTTCACCGCTGCCGTATGTATAATAACAAAACCATCATCCGCAGAAACCGGAGCTGGTGCAAAATCACCATTGTTAACTGATAGAGACTCAAAATCATTATAGCTTCCGCCAGGGGGTTTCAGATTATAATATTTTTTAACGGACAAAAGCTTATCCTGAATCCCTGTTATCAAATCCTGATATTCGGGGTCAACAAAGAGCATTACAGGATCGCAGTCATTCAGATTGAAACAGACTTCGTCGGATGATAGCCTCCAGTTGATCGGAAGCATTACAGCTCCAAGAGCGGCAGCAGCACCGTAAAGAAGGAAATATTCAAGGCTGTTCTTTCCAAGAACACCTATTCTGTCGCCCTTTTTTATACCTTCCAGTTGAAGACCGCGGGCGAGAGAGTCGACCTTTTTCTTAAATTCAGCAAATGTAAGCGTCCTGCCATCATCAACTTCAAACCAGGCCGGTCTTTTTCCGAAACTTACTGCATTGCGGCTAATAAGATCATATATGGTAAAATCATAAAGGCCCATTCATGATAATCCTTCCTTAACGATCTTTGTGAATATGTGATAACAGTATGTTTTTTTTATAAGGATACAAAACAGGACGGACTCTAAAAAATCCATGAACAGCAATAGTGAGTGCATTCCCCGTTATTTGCTGCGGGAAGCTTCAATATTCAGCGGCTTTTCTAGTTCACCAGTAATCGGAATAGAACCGCGTGTTTCGAAATATCAGATATTCCGAAACACGCAGTCTTTAAAAAACTAAAAATTATTTAGCAGGATATTTTGCGCTAAAGGACGCAACACCTGTTACACCGTCAGCCCTAAAAACAGCAGAACCTTCTCTTACATTCACAGGAAACGCAAAATCCGGAATTGTTGTCCACCATTTTTCAAGCATGTCATAAGCAGTTAATTTTTTCTCCTGAAGCTTTAGACCACTTGCTACGCCCAGGCTCAAAAAGGATTGCCATACATCAAACATAGCAGAGACTCT
>JAWOHP010000027.1:0-3343 GCA_046485065.1 Desulfobacterales bacterium
ACACAATCGATGCTCCGGGGCTGTTCTTCGCCAGCGTCACCGTTTGTGCGCCGACTCCGCAACCGGCTTCCAAGACGCGACTTCCCGCTGGATATGCCGTATCGGAATGCAACAAGTCGACCAAGGTCCTGGCCTGATCCTGTAAGCGAACGTGTTCCTGCGGATCGTACCCGTGAACGTATGCTTTTGGCATGGTTGCGTTCTCCCGAGATCAGGCAAAAATCAACAACTTATATATCAATGGACGTCCCTGGATTACTAAACTGTAAAGCAACCAACACGTTGCGACCACGCGTTCAGCATTCTATCGCGACGCGCATCGGTCCGGAACGCCGCAAGTGATGTGGCCGATATGAGTCGCCGATCGCCATTTTCACTGGCGCCGGCTCTTTGGCGTCCAGTGCAAAAAGTGGTTCGCCAAGTCACAGAAAGTCATTAATTTTCAATACGCGTGAAGAGCGTGGCACTTTTACTGACGTCTGTATGCCAACCTCGAATCCCTCATGCTTAATTTCCACCGAGTCTTGATTAACATCATTCACCTGAATTGAATTTATTCGTGCGCGCGTGCAGTCCGCATCGCGCAAAAAATAAAGATATTCACCCTCCCGGATAATACCACGATCACATTTAATGATAGCAATGTTGTTGCGAAATGTTTCAGTAACGACGCCATATACTGTTTCAGGCATGCTCAACGCTTGCTCATTACCAATGCGGTGTGCTATAAACGAAGCCAGTGATTCGCAAAATGCTTTTACAAAAACGATCCATTCACGAAGTGTGTCTATTCCAAGAATCTCATCAGGAGTTCCATGGGATGCGTCATTACGATATGTTACAAGGTCTAAGATCATTTGTTCAAGAGACTTATTAGAATCACCGTATACAGTTAAACAGGTTATGGCGGGATTTCGTTCAAGTGCAGACCAAACTCCAATAAGGCCCGCAGAATGAAATAGCTGCTCAAGTTCTGATCGACGAAGATTTCTGTCGTGAGCTATCAGTGCTTCTCCAACAAACTCCCACGGAGTTTCCCCTCGTAGAGAGGATAGGTACCTGTCAAGAACATCGATTAAGGAAACATGGCGGTATTTACGCTTCTCAGAATCTTGTATGATCCTGGCTATACCACAACGATATGAATTTTTAAAACCATTAGGGAGTTCATCAAATAATTTGTAATGCGGTAGACGTGATAACCATACTCCAAGTACTGCTTCAGCAAATGCCTCGTAAATACTATATAATTGATTAACAATAGCACAGTGACGAAATATTTTTTCCTCCCTTAGATTCGCCGATAAGTTTGCTCGGCGTGAGATTTCGCTAAACAAGGCTCCTTCTGCATTCGAGGCAACCTCATCGCAAAGGTCACATATTGATAGAAACCTGTTTAAAACCACGGTTCGTTCATTCAATCGTAAAGTTAAGGACTCAAACATTTATTGCACCTGTCATAGCAGGTTATGAATCATATCGGAGTATTTCTGGATTCGCTCTTGTATATCGGCCTTGGTGTTACCCCTGCCGGTAAAAGTTCCCGACGGATTATTTTCAAAGAGCTTTTGTGTTTCTTGTATTATCTCGTCTTTTTTTCCTATAAGAATGTCAGATTGTGATAGGACGCTTGACAAAGAAACCATAACTGCATCATAAAATGCTTTGTGGGCACGCGATTGCCATTCGCCTTTCTCTGGTGAGTAAGGACGAAAAATTAAGTCGGCATAAATATTCCTAGCCAACCGGATTGTATCAAGAAAAAGATTTTTAAGTATTTCCAAATCCTGAAAGGAAAAGTTTCGAGCTCTAGCCATATATAAATCTAAAAACCCATGCATGCCTTTCGTATAGTGGGCAATATGCCGTAATGCAAAGAAACGTAGCACTATCTCCACGTCACTCATTTTCTGATAAATGGCCGCTTTTTTAATTTCGGCATTCGGCTCTTCCTCTTCTACCGTGTATCGAGGAAGCCCAAAGGAATCTCTAAAATCATCAGTTTCAGTCAATTTGACCAGAAGTTTGTTAAACTGACTTTGATAAAGACAATTCCGAATCTCCTGATGCTCCAAACGAATACCCCCTGTATTCAGTCGCTCGAAGACTGTTTGCCTGAGAAAAATTGCATCCTCTTCATCTGGTGTGGATTCTCGAAGGACAACAATATAAGAAATGGATCGTCTGTCGATGCCGCTTCTCACTTGCGATGGCAGAGTGGAATAGGTCCTTCCATTAAGCTCTTTCCATATATCTAAGCCTGATAACTTAAACTCTCCCGAATAGAAAGACTGAAGCGCGGTAATCCTCTGCTGACCATCCATAACTTCATACTTATTGAAATCTTTCTCATAAAGAAAAAGCGGAGGTACAGGAATATTCATAATAAAAGACTCGATTAACTGAGACTGTCTTTCTCTATCCCAGCGATCTCGACGCTGGTAAAAAGGCCTTATTTGCATGTAATCAGGCTTCTCGAGAGCCTTAACAAAATTTGGAATTTTCTCACGGTTCGTTTCGGTCACTATCCGATGATCCCCGGCTTTGTATTTCTCGTTAAGCTCTGCATCGCTCAGTGACTCAGAAGGTTCTTTAATAGGTTTATCCCACATAACTTTTTCAGACTCGGAAAATATTTCCATTATTTCCTCCAAATGAGGTAATTTCTATTACAAGGGGGCGAACAGTGTTGATACGTGGAAAATTTTCCACGTATTGTCATATTAAAGGGCAAAACATGGAAAAATTGATCCTGGATTTTCCATGTTTGCCTGGCGATATTCAATATCCATGGAAATCCAAAACAAAGCCCCATTCAAGCTGCTTCCAAAACGGTCGGGGGCAGGCCATGCCCGCCGCAAGGGTCTTCGAGATTGTTTTTAGGCCTACCACACCGCCCGAGCCAATTGCAACCGGATCATTCGATTGGTCGCGCTCAGTGACTGAACCGCTCCGAAGATGTTGAAATCTATCCGCATTGAGGTGTAAAAGCCCATCCCACAACCCTTTCAAATCGCCTCGCAGGCAAATGACAGGGGCATCGACTTCCATGGCGGCCCTCGCCCAAGGGAGAGAGCAGCATAGAAGGGCGGGCAAACATGAGGGAACTCATCGTGGGAGCGGGGACGGGGCGTTTGGAGGGAGAGGGGTTTCAGCCGGGCGGATTGTTTCAGGCGTTTCTATTTTTGGCCTGGATGGATCGGCCGATTTCAGGTGTAACTGGTCTCACGGCTTTCCGTTTTTGAACCGCAGTTTTTTTCCCGGCCGTCGTCCCGCTGGGACTGCCGCGGCCCGCAACCTGGCCTCCCGGCCCGAGAAAGCATCTGCGCCGGGACTTGGGTTT
>JAWOHP010000112.1:0-5934 GCA_046485065.1 Desulfobacterales bacterium
TCTATACATTCCAATTGCTGAGCTACACCATCGATGTATACCGCGGTCAAGCGAAGGCGCTGCGCAATTTCATTGATTTTGCCTGCTATATTTCCCTCTTTACCCAGCTTGTAGCCGGTCCCATAATCCGCTTTCGTGAGATTGCAGACCAGATGACAAATCGGTCTCACACAGCCGAAAAATTCGCACGAGGTGTTGCCTTTGTCAGTATCGGCCTGGCGAAGAAGGTTATGCTGGCCAATCCCAGCGGTAAGATCGCGGATGTGGTTTTTGATGCTGGCTCCCGCGGAGTCCTGGACGCCTGGTACGGCCTTGTCGCCTATGCCTTTCAGATCTATTTCGATTTCAGTGCCTATTCCGATATGGCCATAGGTTTGGGCCTGATGCTGGGTTTTGTCTTTCCAAAAAACTTTGATTCCCCATACCTGTCGCAATCAATCACCGAGTTCTGGCGACGATGGCACATATCCCTTTCCACATGGTTAAGGGATTATCTCTATCTGCCTCTTGGCGGCAACAGGAAAGGGGTTTGGCGCACCTATGTCAATTTGGCCATTGTGATGCTGCTGGGGGGGTTATGGCATGGGGCCTCATGGAATTTTGTCATCTGGGGCGGGATTCATGGCGGTATGCTGGTGCTGGAACGCGCCCGGGGCAAGAACGCCTTCTACCACCAAATGCCAAAACCCATCAGGATGGCCATGACCTTTTTCATTGTGCTCATGGCCTGGGTATTTTTCAGGACAGCTGACCTGCCGGCAGCGCTTAACTACCTTGCAAGCCTCTTCGGTCTGGCAACCATTCAGGACGGCGCAGGCCTGTTGGGTGGGACTATATACCAGCCTTATTACTTGACGACTTCCGCTTTGGCGGCGATGATTGTTTGGGGATGCCCACAAACGTGGGACTGGACGCGGACGATTCCTCCATGGAAGGCGGCGCCGATTGTTTTAACGCTGCTGGTTTCCCTGGCAGTTCTGATGACTCAAGCTTACAATCCCTTCATATACTTCATTTTTTAAACGGATATCGATGAACGATTGGAAACATCAGGAACAGCGTGAAGAAATGGCAAGGCGAGAGGTCGGCAATACCCGGATCCTCCCGACCCTTTCCAGAATTCTAATAATTATATTCCTGCTGATTATTTTTTCCGTCCCATTGATGCAACATATTTCGGATATCAGAGGTTATGTAACGGGGGAAAGACACTCCCTGCTACCGCAGGCATATGACGTTTTTTCTCTTTTACCTTCTGCACTGACTACACCCATGGATTTCGGATCTTATGGCATGATTTCACGCATTTTTAGGGTTAATCGCCATCTGTTGAAAGAAATGAACAGGTTTGAAGAGGCTCTGGATGATCAGTCCGTTATAGGAAAATGGATTCGTCCCAAAATTCAGTATGTCCTGACGGCATGGCTCGGTACTGGGAATGAGAAAGCCTACTGCGGTGAAAAGCCATGGCTATTTTACCGGCCCGGAGTCGATTATCTGTCGGGGCCTCCCTTTCTTCATCCGGTTCAGTTAAGGAAGCGCGCGGCGGGAGGCAGTGAATGGTTTACGCCTACCGAGCCCGACCCGAGGGTTGCTATTATCCATCTGAAAGAGCAGCTATCCCGGAGGGGAATCGCCCTTATTATAATGCCTGCACCGATCAAGGCTATGATTCATCCGGAAAAGCTATCCCATAACTATGTCGGGTGGAAAACAGAACTGCAGAACCCATCTTATGATCGCTTCAAGGAGGAAATGGAAAGGGAAGGCGTTCTTGTTTTTGATGTAGCATCTTCACTGATAAAGGCAAAAACGCAGAGAGACCAGGCTCAGTATCTTGCGACTGATACCCACTGGCGTCCCGAAACCGTGGAGTTGGTAGCAGAAAAACTGAAAAAGTATATCAGTGAGAAAGTTTCTCTTCCCACGATTCCTGATCCGGGTTACCGCAGGAAGAGATCAGAGATGACCCAGCTTGGCGACCTGGCAGTTATGCTGGATCTGCCTAAGAAGCAGCAGATCTTTCCCAGGGAGACGGTTTCGATCCGAAAAGTTTTTGAGTCCGGAGGAGAACCCTGGCAACTGCAGAAAACGGCAGATGTACTTGTGCTCGGTGACAGTTTCAGCAACATCTATTCTCTGGAAGCCATGGGATGGGGTGAAGGGGCCGGCTTTGTAGAGCAACTAAGTTATGCGCTGAAACGGCCGCTTGATCGCATCACCCGTAATGACAATGGCTCCTATGCAACCCGGGAATTTCTTGCAGTTGAACTGGCAAAAGGGAGGGATCGTCTAGCGGGAAAGCGAGTGGTAATCTATCAGTTTGCTATGAGAGAATTATCCGAAGGGAACTGGAAAAAAATCGATCTTCGGTTGGGAACTCTACAGAATGTAAAATATCTGACTTTGCTACCCGGAGATGAAAGAGTAGTAAAAGGAAGGATTGAGGCGGTATCAGCTGTGCCGAGACCTGGTACAGTGGCTTATAAGGATCATGTCATGTCTATTCATCTGACGGAAATTGAAACGGATGGCAGACCAATTGCCGAAACCGAGGCAATGGTCTATATGAGAAGCATGACCAATAACGTCTGGACACCGGCAGCTCTTTATAAATCCGGTGATATTATTAAACTCCGTTTGACTGCCTGGTCAGATGTGGCTGAACGATATGAAGGGATCAACCGTAGCGAGCTGGATGATCAGGACATGCTAATAGCTGAACCCTGTTGGGGTGAGATAATGAATAAATGAGAATGATATTTTCTTTTATGAAGGAAATAAAAAAATGTGGCCAAGAAAAATATTTGCACTTATGACCGGCTTAGCTTTCTGGTTAATTACAAGTTGCCTTTCAGTAGCAGAAAATGAATCTGTCCAAAAGGTTATTGATCAGTATACCTCCCTTGCCCGGTCAGCAGAACAGCAGAGAACAATTACTGTTTCAGGAAAGGATGGATGGCTCTTCTTCGGTCCTGAACTGCGTTTCGTTTCAGCGGGGCCTTTCTGGGGAAAAGCAGCTGTGAAGGTAAGCAGAGCGACCAAACCTGAATTTGCCGACCCCCTTCCCGCAATTATTGATTTTCACAGGCAATTGAAGAAGATGGGCATCGAGCTGCTGATGGTGCCCGTCCCGCCCAAAAGCGTCATCTATCCAGACTTCCTGTCCGATTCATTGGCTATTTCCCGTGAAAAGACACCTCCTAGAATCGATTCTGAAACGCAGGCCTTTTATCAGTTATTGCGGAAAGAGGATATCAAGATTCTTGATTTGACTTCTTTATTTCTGGCAAATCGTTTTCACCGGGAGGGGGCCCTCTTCTGTAAGCAGGATACCCACTGGTCGGGAAACGGATGCGTTCTGGCTGCCCGGAGGATACGCGAGGAAATCGAGGGCCGACCCTGGTTTAAGAAGATCCATAGGTCAGTTTACAAGACGGCCTGGAATTCCCTGACTATTGAAGGTGATCTATGGAGGGCTCTGGGAGACAAAAGCTTCCCCCGGGAAATTCTTTCAGTCCGCCAGGTGGGCATAGAGAGTGCTGGTGCCTTGAAATCTATTGTTCCTGATCTGAAAAGTCCTGTTCTGCTCGTCGGTGACAGCCATAATCTTGTTTTCCATGCCGGAGATGACATGCAGACCCGTGGTGCTGGTCTGCCAGATCAATTGTCTATGGAACTTGGCTTTCCGGTTGATTTGGTCGCGGTTCGCGGCTCTGGCGCTACACCGGCCCGTGTGAACCTGTTACGAAGGGCGCAGCGGGATCCCAATTACTGGAAGAATAAAAAACTTGTCATATGGTGTTTTGCAGCCCGGGAGTTCACGCAAAGTGACGGCTGGAAAAAAGTTCCCCTGGTGCCATGAAAAAGGATACTCTTTTACTGTGACCGGTAAATCGCAAACCTTGATCAAGACGGAAGAACTTACACTGTCCGTTATCCTGAGAAAGTTTCGGACACTTATCCGCATTCTTATCTCCCCCGTGCGGAGCCTGGTCTCTTTTCTGCGGGCGCTGCCCCGCAGAGGCCGTAAGGCCTTTCGCATCATACATAGGGAGGGTTGGCGGGGTCTCTGGTACGCTTTTGAAGAGCGGTATCGTCTTACAGACCGAGAACTCTATGAACTTTGGTTAAGGCGTAATATATTAACAGCCAAGGATCGCGATATGATTCGCAGAGAGATAAAGCTTCTTTCACATAAACCCATCATATCCATTTTATTGCCGGTGTACAACACTGAAGAAATCTGGCTTAAAAAATGTTTGGATTCGGTTTTAAACCAGCTTTATCCTTACTGGGAACTCTGTATATCGGATGATGCCTCAACGGTTAAGTATATACGCCGGATTCTTGAAGAATATCAGACAATGGACGGACGAATCCGTGTAATTTTCAGGGATGTCAACGGCCATATTTCAGCAGCGACAAATTCTGCTCTTTCCCTGGCATCAGGAGAATATATCGCTTTGCTGGATCACGATGACGAACTGACTCCTGATGCTCTATACGAAGTTGCTTCTCTCATAAATCGCAAACCCGAAACAGATGTAATTTACAGCGATGAAGATAAGATCGATGCTAATGGTAAAAGACATTCTCCATTTTTCAAACCGGACTGGTCGCCTGACACTTTCCTTTCGCTGATGTACACATGTCACTTAGGGATCTACCGCACTTCGCTTGTGCGTGAAATGGGCGGATTTAGAGAAGGATTTGAAGGGAGTCAGGACTATGATCTCATGCTGCGCTTGACGGAACATACGGAAAAGATCTCCCACATTCCACTGGTGCTTTATCACTGGCGGTCTATTCCAGCATCAAGCTCAGCCAGTTTCAATACAAAAAATTACGCACAAGATGCAGGGCTCAGAGCCATCCGCGAGGCATTGCATCGAAGGGGTGAAGATGCTGTTGTAGAGACAATCGACGGAATATCAGGACGTTACCGAGTACGGTATAAATTAGATAGCAATCCATTTATTTCTATTATTATTCCAACGAGAGACCTCCCGGATATCCTCGAAAATTGTCTCAGGTCGATTTTCCAAAAAACAGTTTATGATAATTTCGAAGTAATAATAGTTGATAACGACAGCCAAGATCCCAAGACGGAAGAGGTATTCTCTCACTGGCATGAAATAGAGTCCAAACGTTTCCGAGTTGTTCCTTTTCATATACCTTTCAATTTTCCTGCCCTTATCAATGAAGGTGTCAGTCATTCTAATGCCGACCTGATTCTTTTGCTGAATAATGACATAGAGGTGGTTTCCGGAGAATGGTTAACTGAGATGGCAGCCCAAGCTATACGGCCAAAAGTGGGTGCCGTTGGCGTGAAATTGCTCTATCCTGATAACACCATTCAGCATGCCGGAATAGTTCTTGGCATAGGAGGTATCGCCGGTCATAGCCATAAATATTTTTCAAACGATCAACCGGGCTACTTTGATCGACTGCTAGTTACAGCGAACTGTGCCGCTGTGACTGCCGCATGCCTGATGGTTAAAAAGTCAAGGTTCCTGGAGGTTGGTGGTTTTGATGAAGCACTTTCAGTAGCTTTCAATGATGTCGACTTCTGTATTAAACTTCTTAATGCTGGTTATTATAATCTCTGCCTTTCCCATATAAAGCTTTATCATCATGAATCACAGACAAGGGGCCCGGAAAATACGGTGGAAAAACAGATTCGTTTCCGGGGTGAGATCGAATTGATGGAATCACGTTGGGGAGATCTTTTGAAAAAGGATCCTTTTTACAGCCCACACCTCACAAGAAACAAGGAAGACTCATCCATATCCGTAGCCACTTATCAGAGGTTTCAATGACAGAAGAACAGATCTGTGCCGTTGTTATTACATATTTCCCTGATGCCGCTTTCTCCGAGCGATTAAAAAAAATTGCCGCGCAGGTTTCAAGGGTAATCGTAGTAGATAATGG
>JAWOHP010000123.1:0-32463 GCA_046485065.1 Desulfobacterales bacterium
ATTTCAGGACGACGGATGTTACGGGGATATTGACATTGCCTGAGGGGATAGAGATGGTAATGCCTGGCGACAATGTAACGATAACGGCGGAGTTGATAACACCGATAGCGATGGAGACGGAGCTGAGGTTTGCGATACGGGAAGGCGGCCGGACTGTTGGTGCGGGAGTTGTAAGCGAAATAATCGGATAAAAAAGAAAGATAACATATGATAATGAACACTAAAATAAGAATAAAGCTTAAGGCTTATGATCATAAACTGCTGGATCAGTCTGCGTCAGATATAGTTGATACCGCAAATAAGACCGGTGCGAAAGTTATTGGGCCTATTCCGCTGCCGACATTAAAAAATAAGTATTGCGTCCTGCGATCTCCCCATATTGATAAAAAGTCAAGGGAACAGTTTGAGATGCGGACACATAAAAGACTTCTCGATATAATTGAGCCCACGCAGCAGACTGTTGATGCCCTGATGAAACTGGATCTTTCTCCAGGAGTAGATGTCGAGATAAAACTGTAGCATAGGGAATGGGAAGAGCCATGAGTAGAGGATTGATAGGTAAAAAACTGGGGATGACGGTTGTCTTCACCTCGGATGGAAAATATGTGCCTGTAACAGTTCTAAAGGTTGGGCCTTGCGTTGTAACACAGATAAAAAAGGATGAAACAGATGGATACAATGCGCTCCAGCTCGGTTTTGGCGAAAAAAAGAAATCACGCATGAAAAAGCCGGTTGAGGGCCATCTTAAGAAATCAGAGCTTAAATCGTGCGAATGTCTGCGTGAGTTCACATCTGAAAACCCGAGTGATTACACGCTTGGTCAGATAATAAATGTTGAAATATTTAATGTCGGTGACCGCGTTGATGTTGTCGGAACGACGAAGGGCAGGGGGTTTTCCGGTGTAATAAAGCGCCACGGATTCAGCGGCGGAAGAAAAACCCATGGTAGTCACAGCCACAGAATTCCGGGTTCAATAGGTGCAAGCGCGTGGCCTTCAAGGGTCACGAAAGGAAAGAAAATGCCAGGTCATTATGGTTTTGAAAGACAGACCATGAGGAACCTGGAGATAATTGATATAAGGCATCAGGATAATCTGATTCTTGTGAAGGGAGCTGTTCCCGGCCCAAAATCAAGCCTGATTTACCTGTGCAAGCCAAACGAATAGAATTAAACAGATGTTTTATAATGGCCCTGATTAATAAATGAGCCAACCAAAGTTAATATTTAGGACGAGACTATGTCAATAATAGATGTTTTCAATACGAATGGAGATAAAGTTTCGCAGCTGGAGCTTGCAGACAGCATCTTCAATGTTCCTGTAAAACAAAGCGTGTTGCATGAAGTTGTTACCATGCAACTGGCCTGCAGACGTGCAGGAACCGCTTCCGTAAAACATCGCAGCGATGTGAAAGGGAGTACCAGGAAACTGTACAAACAGAAGGGAACAGGCCGGGCGCGGAGAGGAGATATCAAATCGCCGTTGTTAAGAGGCGGTGGTTCTATTTTTGGACCCAACCCGAGATCCTATTCTTATAAAGTTCCGAAAAAAGTAAGAAAGCAGGCTATTAAAATGGCTTTGACCTGTAAGATTCAGGAGAACAATCTTCTTGTGCTTGACAAGTTTGCGCTTGAAGAACCAAAAACAAAAAATTTTGTTTCCGTTTTAGGCAACCTGCAAGTCAAAAAAGCATTGATTGTTACTGAAACTGCGAATGAAAACCTTGAGCTTTCTTCGAGAAATATTCCCGATATCAAGATAATGAGATATGAAGGCCTTAATGTTTACGATATCTTAAAATATGAAAAGCTGATTCTGCTTGAGCCTTCAATAAAAAGTATTGAAGGGAGGTTGGTATGATATGGTATGAAGTTATTAAAAGACCTTTGATTACTGAAAAGAGCACGATACAAAAAGAATCTGCCAATCAGATAACGTTCGAAGTCGATCGCAAGGCCAACAGGGTTGAGATTAAAAAGGCGGTTGAGGGTATTTTTAAGGTAAAAGTTGCCAGTGTCAGAACACTGCAGGTTATGGGAAAATTCAAACGCAGGGGTCGGATTCTGGGTAAGCGAAATGATTATAAGAAAGCTGTAGTCAGGCTCATGCCAGGTGAGCGCATTGAATTTTTTGAAGGAGTATAGATTTAGGAGTTTAAAATGGCTGTAAAAAAAGTAAAACCTACATCTGCCGGAAGGCGTTTTCAGGTTTATTCATCATTTGAAGAAGTTACAAGTTCACAACCGGAAAAGAGCCTTGTTAGGGCTTCCAATAAAAGCGGAGGCCGTAATGTGCATGGACACATTACAAGCAGACATATAGGTGGTGGAAGCAAGAGGCACTACAGAATAATTGACTTTAAGCGGGATAAAAGAGGGATACCCGCAAGAGTTGCTTCAATCGAGTATGATCCAAACAGGAGCGCAAGAATCGCACTCCTTCATTATGTTGACGGAGAAAAAAGATATATTCTTGCTCCCCTTAATCTTTCTGTGAATGATACAGTAATGTCTGGTCCGGAAGCCGATATAAAACCTGGAAATTCCTTGCCTTTGAGCAATATTCCCCTTGGTACACACATACACAATATAGAGCTTAAGGTCGGAAAAGGAGGGCAGATTGTAAGATCCGCAGGCACATTTGCCCAACTGATGGCGAAAGAGAACAAGTATGCTCTGATTAAGCTTCCGTCAGGTGAAGTGAGGATGGTCCTTCTCAACTGCTGCGCGACAATTGGTCAGCTTGGCAATGTTGTTCATGAGAATATTTCTCTCGGTAAAGCCGGGCGGAAAAGATGGCTTGGAAAGAGACCAAAAGTAAGGGGTGTTGCTATGAACCCGGTTGACCATCCAATGGGCGGCGGAGAAGGCCGGTCATCCGGCGGGAGGCATCCATGCAGTCCATGGGGTATACCATCAAAAGGTCATAAAACCAGGAAGAATAAAAGAACCAGCTTATATATAGTTAAAAAACGTACACAGAAATAAATTCGGACTTTATAGTATAACGTTTATAAGGTCGATTTTTGTATTCAGGAGAATTTATGCCAAGGTCTTTAAAGAAAGGTCCATACATTGAAGCGAAGTTAATGAAGAAAATGTCGGCTATACAAGAAAGCCGTGGAGCCAGGGTCGTAAAAACATGGTCAAGGCGTTCGACAATTATTCCTGAAATGGTAGGAACGACATTCGCAGTCCACAACGGGAAAAAATTCATTCCGGTTTTTGTTACAGAGAACATGGTCGGACATAAACTGGGAGAATTCTCCCCAACGAGGACTTTTTACGGACACGCAGGCGACAAGAAAACCAAACTGAAAAAGTAAGGATATAGAAAAGGGAATATTTGCTATGGAGGTTAAGGCTTTAGCAAGATATATACGCATTTCTCCTCAAAAAGTTCAAGAACTTATAGGGGCTGTTAAGGGGAAAAAGGTTGAAATGGCTTTGAACGAGCTGAAATTCATGCCGTTAAAAGCGGCCGGAATAGTTGAAAAGGTGATAAGGTCGGCCGTTGCGAATGCAAATCAGAATCCTGACATAGATGTTGATTCTCTGGTAATTCGAAATATCGTAGCAAATCAGGGCCCTGTTTTGAAGCGATTTGCGGCAAGGGCGCGCGGCAGGGGGACACGTATATTGAAAAAAACTACGCATATAACAGTAATTTTAGCTGACGGATCGGTGAAATAGGGAGGTAAAAGCTTGGGCCAGAAAGTAAATCCGGTAGGATTGAGGTTGGGTATAATTAAATCATGGGATTCAAAATGGTATGCCGGCAAGAATTATCCGGATTATATACTTGAGGATTACAATATCCGTAAATACCTGAATAAGAAGCTCGGCCATGCAGGGATTTCCAGGATTGAAATTGAGAGATCGTCCAAGCGGGTAAGACTCCGGATTTTTGCATCGCGACCCGGAATTATAATAGGCAAAAAAGGTTCTGAAATACTCGTTCTGAAGCAGGAACTTGAGAAGCAGATATCTCATGAAGTAATGATTGATATACAGGAAGTCAGGAAGCCGGAGATAGATGCCAAACTGATAGCCGAAAGCGTTGCCCAGCAGATTATAAAGAGAGTCGCTTTCCGGAGAGCCATGAAGCGTGGTGTTGCATCTGCGATGAGGTTCGGCGCAATGGGTGTGAAGATAATATGTTCCGGTCGTCTGGGCGGAGCGGAAATGGCACGAAGAGAATGGTATCGTGAAGGTCGCGTACCACTGCACACTTTGAGAGCTGATATAGACTATGGTTTTACGGAAGCCCTTACTACATATGGCATTATAGGCATCAAGGTTTTTGTTTTTAAGGGAGAGATTCTCAAAAGGGATCAATTGGAGGCGGCTGCCAGATAGCCGGCGGGAGAGAAAAGTAAATGCTTAGTCCCAAAAAAGTTAAATATAGAAAGCAGCAAAAGGGAAGAATGAAAGGTCTGGCCAGCCGTGGCTCAAACCTGAACTTTGGTGAATACGGATTGCAGGCCGTTGAATGCGGTGCTGTCAACGCCAAGGAGATTGAGGCTGCCCGTATCGCCATGACCCGCCATGTAAAAAGAGGCGGTAAACTGTGGATAAGAATATTTCCGGATAAGCCGTTCACGAAAAAGCCTGCTGAAGTCAGAATGGGAAAAGGCAAGGGCGCTCCTGAAGGTTGGGTTGCGATAGTTCGTCCGGGTAAAATTCTCTATGAGATGGAAGGTGTTCCTAAAGAGCTTGCCAGGGAAGCTCTCAGGCTTGCGGCCCACAAGCTTTCAATTAAGACCAAATTTGTTGACAGGAGCAATATATAATATGAAAGCGAGTGAGATGAGAGAATTAAGCCAGGATGAGCGACTTAGAAAGTTAAGTGAGTTGACTGAAGGTCTTTTTAATCTGCGTTTTCAGCACGGGGCCGGTCAGCTGGAAAGTCCCAAGAAGATAGAGCAGGCCAAACATGAGATTGCACGGTTAAAGACCATTATTCAAGAATTTAAACTCAATAAAAATAAAGAATAATTGCTGCCATGAATAAAATTGGAATGAAAAGACAAGTAGTCGGAACGGTTGTAAGCGACAAGATGGATAAAACTGTTGTTGTTCAGGTAGAAAGACTGGTCAAGCACAAGTTTTATCAAAAATATGTCAGAAGACAGGCGAAGTTTTCTGCTCATGATGAAGATAATTCTTGCAAGATAGGGGATAAGGTTTTGATAACAGAATCGAGGCCTCTCAGTAAGACAAAAAAATGGCGTGTCAGCAAGATAGTCGAGAAAGCTGTTTGATATTTAAAGGGAATTAAGAAAATGATTCAGGCAGAGACGAAATTGACGGTAGCAGATAACTCCGGAGCAAAGGTTGTTTACTGTATCAAAGTACTTGGCGGGTCGAGAAGGCGTTACGCAAGTGTCGGCGATATTATTGTCGTTTCAGTGAAAGAAGCGATTCCTAACGCCAAGGTAAAAAAAGGCGAGGTACTGAAAGCGGTTGTTGTCCGTACAAAAAAAGAAATAAGAAGGACCGATGGATCTTTTATAAAGTTTGATGATAATTCTGCTGTTTTGATTACACCCAACAAGGAACCAATCGGAACGAGGATTTTCGGACCTGTTGCGAGAGAGCTCAGGGCAAAAAGATTTATGAAAATTATTTCACTGGCCCCGGAAGTATTATAGCTTAATCCCGATTTTGGAGAAATGGTTTATGATTGGAAATAAAATACATATCAAGAAAGACGACAAGGTAAAAGTAATTACCGGCAAAGATAAGGGCAAGGTCGGGAAGGTTGTCAGGGTCATAAGAAAGAACAACAAGATCCTTGTTGAAAATGTTAATATAGTTAAAAGGCACACAAAACCTTCTGCCAAAAACAGGCAGGGCGGAATCGTCGCCGGTGAAGCTTCAATCCATGTATCTAATGTCATGTTGATGTGTAACAAGTGTATTAAGCCCGTTCGCATCAAGATGCAAACTCTGGATAATGGGAAAAAAGCACGCGTATGCCGAAAGTGCAGCGAAGTAATAGATAAATAGAATCCGATAGAGGCTCGTGGTTTTTGAAAGGAATATAATGGCACGGCTTAAAAATTATTATGACCAAGAGGTTGTTCCAGGACTGATTGACGTCTTTAAGTATAAAAATGCGATGCAGGTCCCGAAGCTTGATAAAATTGTCATTAATATAGGGCTGGGAGAGGCAATTCATAATATTAAATTGCTCGATTCTGCCGTAGAGGAGCTGAAAATTGTAGCGGGGCAGAAGCCAGTAGTTACAAGGTCAAAAAAATCTATTGCTGCTTTTAAGCTCAGGATCGGCATGCCTATCGGATGCATGGTTACGCTCCGCCATAAGCGAATGTACGAATTTTTTGATAAGCTTGTTAACATAGCGCTTCCTCGAGTAAGGGATTTCAGAGGTGTTTCGGGAAAAGCATTTGATGGGTATGGTAACTATACCCTTGGAATAAAAGAACATATTATTTTCCCTGAGATTGATTACGATAAGATTGAAAAGATCAAAGGTTTGAATATATGCGTTGTAACTACAGCTAAAAACGATGAAGAGGGAAAAGAGCTATTAAGGCTTCTTGGAATGCCGTTTAAGAATTAACCCGCCCGGGCGGATTTATTTAAAAATTTATTCAGGACCCTGTGTGATGAGTTCATAAGGAGGATGATTTGGCGAAGCAATCGCTTAGGAATAAGGCTTTAAGAAAACCCAAATTCAGTGTCAGGGCTTATAACAGATGCCCTATATGCGGCAGGCCTAGGGCATATATAAGAAAATTTGGTATTTGCCGTATTTGTTTTAGAAATCTTGCCTCATCGGGCAAACTTCCTGGGGTTATTAAATCCAGCTGGTAACATTTTATGTTTTATGTTCGGTTTATTTATTTAGTTTATAACTTATTCTGAGAAGGTTTATTGCAGATCGGAGAAAAGAATGGCAATGAGTGATCCAATTGCGGACATGTTGACCCGGATAAGAAATGCCGGAAAGGCGAAATTCAACAGTGTTGATATTCCAGGGTCCAAATTAAAGATAGAACTGGCCAAGGTTTTGAAGAATGAAGGATATATAAAAAATTATAAGTTTCTTAAAGACAACAAGCAGGGTATTTTAAGAGTTTATCTTAAATACGGCCAGTGGCATGCAAGCGCTATTTACGGTATAGAAAGAGCAAGCAAACCGGGACGAAGACAATATGTTAGGAGCAAAGACTTAAAGCCGGTTTACAGCGGTATGGGCGTTGCTGTTTTGTCTACTTCCAAAGGCGTAATGACTGATAAAAAAGCTGTTAAGGAAAAATTGGGAGGAGAAGTCCTCTGTAAGATTTGGTAATAATATAGGAGTTATAGATGTCTCGAGTAGGAAAAAAACCGATTCAGATTCCAGATAAAACCAAGATATCATATGCCGACAGGCTGATAACCGTTCAGGGAGAAAAAGGCTCACTTTCCGGTACGGTACATCCGGCCGTGGAATTGAATATTGCAGACGGCATTTTAACGGTGTCAACATTATCTGATGATATTGCCTCGAAAGCCCTGCAGGGACTGACGCGGAGCCTTGTCAACAATATGATAACAGGTGTCAACAAGGGGTTTGAGCGTATTCTTGAAATAAACGGTATCGGGTACAGGGCTGAACTTAAAGGTAACAGCCTTGTTTTAAGTCTCGGTTTTTCCCACCCGGTAACTTATGATCTTCCGGCCGGGATCAATGCAACAGTTGAAAAAAATACTGTCATAAAACTTTCAGGAATCGACAAGGAAAAGCTCGGCCTGGCTGCTGCAACAATAAGAAGGCTGAAACCACCCGAGCCCTACAAGGGAAAGGGAATTAAATTTGCAGAAGAGCGTATACAGAAGAAGGCCGGAAAGACTGGCACGAAATAATCAGCGATTTACTTGTTACGATTATGATGATTAATGAAATTGCGGGTTCGATCTCATAATCGTTGATCAAATAAGGAAAAAATATATGGGGTCAGTAAATATTAAAAATCAGGCGCGTTTGAAGAGAAAAGTAAGAATAAGAAAAAAGCTCGTTGGCACAAAGGAGCGTCCCAGATTATGTGTCTTTAGAAGTGCAAAACATATTTATGCCCAGGTAATTGATGATACAAGCGGACATACGCTGGCCACAGCATCAAGTACTGAAAAGGCAGTAAAAGATCAGATTGGTGAGGCCGTTAAGAAGAAAGCCGTCGCAAGCCTGGTGGGAAAAGTTCTGGCAGAGCGCGTAATCGAAAAAGGTTATAAGAAAGTCGTTTTTGACCGTAACGGGTTTTTGTATCACGGGCGTGTCAAGGCTGTGTCAGATGGCGCTCGTGAAGCAGGTTTGGATTTTTAGTTTATTATCAGTTAAGGAGGCAGTCCCTTGTTCAAACAAGATTCAGGCGACAATCAATTAATAGATAAAGTGGTTCACATCAACCGGGTAGCGAAGGTTGTCAAGGGTGGGCGAAGATTCAGTTTCAGCGCTATCGTTGTTGTCGGTGACGGCCTTGGGAGTGTTGGCTGCGGACTTGGGAAAGCCGGTGAAGTTCCGGAAGCTATACGGAAAGGCGTAGATCAGGCAAAAAAGAATATGGTCAGTGTTCCTCTTATAGATGGAACGATACCATACGAAGTTATAGGAAAGTTTGGGGCGGGCCGTGTTCTGCTGAAGCCCGCATCAAAGGGAACAGGTCTTATTGCCGGTGGTGCAGTTCGGGCTGTTCTTGAAGCTGTCGGTGTTCAGAATATTCTTACGAAGTGTATGGGATCTCATAATCCCCATAATGTTGTCAAAGCGACAATTACCGGGTTAAAGCAATTGCAGAGCCGCGAGCAGGTGGCTGAAAGACGGGGCAAAACCCCGGAAGAACTGTAACAGGGAAAATAATCAATGTCTGGAATAGTGAAAGTCACACTTGTTAAAAGCATGATCGCACGGCCTGAAAAACACCGGAAGGTATTGCGAGGTATGGGCCTTACAAAGCTGAACAGAACAGTTGAGCTTAATGATACTCCTTCGGTCAGGGGTATGATAAGCAAGGTATCCCATCTGGTTAAGGCTGAGGAGAAGATAGATGAAATTAAATGAATTATCGCCGCCCAACGGTTCAAAAAGATCCCGAAAACGTTTAGGGCGTGGTCCCGGATCCGGTACCGGCAAGACTTCGGGGAAAGGGCATAAGGGGCAAAACGCACGTTCGGGCGGAGGTGTCAGACCCGGATTTGAAGGCGGGCAAATGCCTATTCAAAGGCGCCTGCCCAAGGTCGGCTTTGTCAATATATTTAAGAAAAAGATTGCTGTTGTCAATATTCGCGATCTTTCGAAATTTGAAAGCGGCTCGGTTGTCGATGAAGCTGCTTTGATCCGTTCCGGAATCATCAAAGGAAAAAGAGATGGCATAAAACTGCTTTCCCGGGGCGATATAGATTTTCCTCTGACATTAAAAGTTAACGGAGCCAGCAAGATTGCGAAGGAAAAAATAGAAAAAGCCGGCGGCAAGGTAGAGGTCATATAATATGGTCGGAAGCGGCTTTCAGAATATATTCAAGATACCGGAGCTTAAAAAAAGGGTATTGATGACCCTTGCCTTTCTTATAGTTTATCGTATCGGAGTGCATGTTCCGGTGCCCGGCATTGACAGTATCGCGCTTGCTTCATTTTTTGCCAAAGCCAGGGGAACACTGCTGGGCCTCTTTGATATGTTTTCAGGCGGCGCTTTTGAGAAGTTATCGGTATTTGCTCTTGGTATAATGCCCTATATCAGCGCATCGATTATTCTGCAGCTTTTAACTGTAGTTATTCCTCATCTTGAACGACTGTCGAAGGAAGGTGAGCAGGGGCGGAAGAAAATTACTCAGTATACGCGTTACGGTACGGTTGTGCTGAGCATGATACAAGGGTTTGGCATCAGCGTTGGGCTTGAAAGCATGACTTCACCGGGAGGCGCTCCCGTGGTCATATATCCCGGATGGGAATTCAGGCTCATGACTGTTATTACACTTACCGCAGGAACGGCTTTTATTATGTGGCTGGGTGAGCAAATAACCGAGCGCGGTATAGGCAACGGAATATCTCTTATTATCTTTGCAGGCATAGTCTGCAGGTTACCGGTTGCAATTGCGAATACATTCCGTCTGGTTTCGACAGGTGAAATGTCAATATTCCTTATAATCATCCTGCTTGTCCTGATGATTGCGGTCGTCGGCGTCATTATATTTGTTGAGCAGGGACAAAGGCGGATACCGGTTCAATACGCCAAGAGGATAATCGGGAGGAAAATGTACGGCGGGCAGAGCACGCACCTGCCGCTTAAAATAAATACATCGGGTGTTATACCTCCTATTTTTGCATCTTCCATTATGATGTTCCCTGCAACAATAGCAAGCTTCATAAAAATAGAATGGGTTCAAGGCATAGCAAAGGCGCTGACACCAGGTAACGCAGTTTACGAATTGATTTTTGTGGGTTTGATTTTTTTCTTCTGCTATTTTTATACTGCGGTAACATTCAATCCTGTTGACGTGGCAGAAAACATGAAAAAACATGGAGGTTATATTCCGGGTATAAGACCAGGAAAGCGCACATCCGATTATATAGACAGAGTTCTGACCCGAATAACTTTAGGCGGTGCCTTTTATGTTTCCTGTATATGCGTTCTTCCATCGATATTGATAACAAAAGTGAATGTGCCGTTTTATTTCGGTGGAACCGCGCTGCTTATAGTTGTCGGAGTTGCCATTGATACGATTTCACAGATAGAATCACATATGATTTCCCGTCACTATGAAGGTTTTTTAAAGAAAGGCGGAGCAAAGATCAAAGGGCGGTTCTAATATGGTGATTTTAAAATCACCTAGGGAAATTGAAAAGATAAGAGTAAGCAACCAGATCGTTGCGGATATTCTATGCCATCTTGAGTCAGAGATTAAACCGGGTATAGATACATTATATTTAAACGATATTGCTGAAAAAATGGCGTCTGAAAGAGATGCGATTCCGGCATTTAAAGGATATAAAGGCTATCCCTTCTCACTTTGTACATCAGTGAACAATGTCATCGTTCACGGGATGCCTTCGAAAAAAATACTGGTTGAAGGAGATATTATCAGTATCGATTTCGGGGTGCTTTATGGCGGGTATTACGGTGACGCAGCTATAACCGTTCCTGTTGGAATAATATCCGAACGGGCCATGAGACTCGCAAAGGTAACAAAAGAGGCTCTTTACAAAGGTATAGAAAAAGCCGTTCCGAACGGAAGGCTTTCGAACATATCACATGCCGTGCAGTCACATGTTGAGACCGCAGGATATTCGGTCGTGCGTATGTTCGTAGGGCATGGAATCGGAAGCAGTCTTCATGAAGATCCGCAGGTTCCTAATTTTGGAAAACCGGGCATGGGGGTTTTGCTGAAACCGGGTATGACGCTTGCCATAGAACCAATGGTGAATGAGATGGGTTATGAAGTTGACATACTTGAGGACGGATGGACCGCGGTGACAAAAGACGGCGGTCTTTCAGCTCATTTTGAACATACAGTCGCTATATCTGAAAATGGTCCGATTATTTTAAGTGAAAGAAACGGGAGCTGAACCATGGCAAAAGAGGAAGCAATCAAGGTTGAAGGTACGGTACTTGAGACGCTGCCTAATGCAATGTTCAGGGTTGAACTTGAGAACAAGCACCAGGTGCTTGCGCACATTTCAGGGAAGATGCGAATGCATTTTATAAAAATACTTCCCGGAGATAAGGTTACGGTAGAACTGTCGCCCTATGATCTCACGCGTGGAAGAATAACATACAGAACGAAATAAAAGATTATTGCTGTTATACTTTTATAATAGATAAATCACAGCTCATGATATACGAGGAGCAGGGTAAATGAAAGTCAGGGCATCAGTTAAAAAAATTTGCAGTAAGTGCAAAATTGTCCGCAGAAAAGGCGTTATCAGGGTAATCTGCGAAAACAAAAGACACAAACAGAGGCAGGGATAGAGGAGGATAGGCTTTGGCAAGAATTGCAGGGGTAGATTTACCTAAGCATAAGAGGGTCGAAATCGGATTGACCTATATTTACGGTATAGGAAGAACCGCTTCAAAAAAGATACTCTCAAAGCTTAATATTAATCCGGATATGAAGGTTGATCAGTTATCAGAGGCTGAAGTCAACAGTATACGCAAGATTATTGACACCGAACACAAGGTTGAAGGCGAGCTTCGCGCAGATATTTCAATGAATATCAAGAGGCTTATGGATCTCGGATGTTACCGGGGCCTTCGCCATAGAAAATCGCTTCCTGTGCGTGGTCAGAGAACAAAAACTAATGCGCGAACCCGAAAAGGCCCGAAACGGGCCACGGTCAGGAAAAAGGCAGTAACCAAAAAGTAGCAAATATCAATTAACAGGGGCTTTATAAATGGCGAAAAAAACCCGGACAAAAAAGAAAGAAAAAAAGAACATTACAAATGGAGTAGTGCATATTTTCTCTACTTTTAATAATACAATAATTTCAATTACAGACCCTGCAGGTAATGTGTTAGGCTGGTCGAGCGCCGGCGTTCAAGGTTTCAAGGGATCCAGGAAAAGCACTCCGTTTGCCGCGCAGCTTGCTGCTGAAGACGCATCGAAAAAAGCGATGGAGCACGGGATGAAAAATGTTGAAGTTTATGTTAAAGGTCCCGGACCCGGAAGAGAATCTGCACTTCGCTCACTTCAGGCAACAGGATTTAATATCCTTGTCATAAAGGATGTAACGCCTATTCCGCATAACGGTTGCCGATCGCCAAAAAGACGAAGGGTATAATATAAAGGAGGAAGATTTGGCACGATACACAGGCGCGGTATGCAGACTATGCCGGCGAGAGAATTTGAAATTATTTCTTAAAGGAGACCGCTGTTATTCGGATAAGTGCGCTTTTGACAGGCGGAGTTATGCACCCGGACAGCATGGACAACGGCGTGGGAGAAAAATATCCGATTACGGGGTTCAGCTCAGGGAAAAGCAGAAGGCAAAAAGGTTGTATGGGCTTTCCGAAAAGCAGTTTCACTTATTTTTCGAGAAAGCTGAACGGCAAAAAAATGTTACCGGAACGAATTTGCTTGTTCTGCTGGAGAGAAGACTTGATAATGTTGTCTTCAGGCTTGGATTTACCAATTCGCGTTCTCAGGGGCGTCATTTTGTCAAACATAATCACTTCCTGATTAATGGTAAGAAAGTTAACATTCCATCGTATCTTGTTAATACCGGTGATGTTATCGAAGTAAAAGAGAATAGCCGTAAAATAAAAGCTATAAGTGATTCTTTGGAAGCTGTTGTGAGAAGGAGTGTTCCGCAATGGCTTGAATTGGAAAAGGATAACCTGAAAGGGACAGTTAAGACTTTTCCTGTACGTGAAGATATTACAATGCCTATTCAGGAACAGCTTATAGTAGAACTTTATTCAAAATAATAATAATTAATTGAGCGGGTAACATTTCTTTAAATCGAGTGTTTCGTTGAAATACGGATATATTTATCTATTTAGAATTAAAATGTTTTCTCTATTTGAACCGAAACAGCAAAAAAGCCCTTACGATCGAAGACTCCCCGCAATTTGCTGTGGGGATCTTTAATAGCTTCACTATATGATTTACACAAATGTGTCCTCTGAAAAAATCTGGAGATAATAAAAATGGCATCAAATGAACTTATTTACATGAACTGGCAAGAGATGATAACTCCTGAAAGGGTTCAGGTAACCAGTAAGCCTGGCTATGGCAAGTTCGTTTGTGAACCCCTTGAAAGAGGATTCGGAATAACTATCGGAAATGCATTAAGGCGTATTATTTTGTCGTCACTTTACGGCGCAGCTGTTGTATCTGTTAAATTCGATAAGGTTTTCCATGAATTCAGCGTGATCCCGAGCGTGCTCGAAGATGTTTCTGAAATTATCCTTAACCTTAAGGAGGTGCGGTTTAAGGTAAAAGAAAATAAGCCTTTGACAGTGCGTATTGATGCTGAGGGCGAGTGCCGGGTAACCGCGGGAGATCTTATAAGTGATGACGGAAAATGTGAAGTGCTGAACAAGGAACAGCATATCGCAACTCTATCTGCCAATGCTGTATTGAAAGCAACAATGACCGTCAGGGTCGGTAAAGGATATTCTTTATCCGAGGCAAACAAGGACGAGAATGCACCTGTAGGAACTATTCCGGTTGATTCAGTATTTTCGCCTGTCAAGAGAGTCAACTATGTGGTAGGGAATGCCCGTGTGGGACAGAGGACCGATTATGACAAGCTTACAATGGAAGTCTGGACTGACGGGAGCGTCATCCCCGAGGATGCAGTTGCGTATGCAGCAAAGATATTAAAAGAGCAGATGACAATGTTTATTAATTTTGATGAAAAGCAGGAACCCGAAGCTGAAAAGAAAACAGACAAGCGGCAAAAGCCTCAGTTTAATGATAATCTGTACCGGAGCGTTGAAGAGCTCGAGCTTTCTGTCAGAAGTGCGAACTGCCTGAAAAATGCCGATATTCTAAAGATTTATCAGCTTGTAAGTAAGACCGAGGCAGAAATGCTGAAGACCAAAAACTTCGGAAGAAAGTCTTTAAACGAGATAAAGGAAGTATTAAGCGAAATGGGTCTTTCTCTCGGAATGAGACTGGAAGGATTCATGCCTCCTGACGAAGACAAAGCAGAAGGAGAATAGAGGGATATATGAGACATCGCAATGCAGGTATTAAATTAGGAAGAACAAGCAGTCACAGAGAGGCCATGTTCAGGAATATGGTGACTTCCCTGTTGAAGCATGACAGAATCCGTACTACTGATGTCAAAGCAAAAGAATTGAGACGCTGGGCCGATAAAATAATAACCCTCGCAAAACAGGGAGATCTCCATTCAAGGCGTCAGGCGCTGGCAATTGTCAGAGAAAAAGATGTTGTTCACAAGCTGTTTGCTGAAGCCGCAGATCGTTTCGGCTCGATATCGGGCGGCTACACAAGGATTGTCAAGGATGGAAACCGTCCAGGTGATGCAGCGCCTGTTTCTATAATTGAGCTCATTGCTCCAGAGAAGAGTAAAAAGAAAGACGATAAAAAGAAAAAAACGAAAGCTTCCGCGAAGAAAAAGAGCACTGCTTCAAAGAAGGCAAAAGGAGTGAAGAAAGAAAAAACAGCTCCTGCACCGGCTGAAAGTCCTGCCACACCGGTCGAAGAAAAGGCGTAAGGAATCGATATTAAGGAAAAAATAAAATTATAAAAGCCCCGGTCGACATAGCCGGGGCTTTTTGTTTTTAGCTGCTTTATTCCTGCTTTATTCCTTGACTCGCACCTTCTGTTCCGATATTTTTAAACAATCTAAAAAAATCTCATGAGGATTGCAAATGGCCCCTGCTTCCAAGCTGATGAGTCTCTTTGAAGCTATAAAACGTTATGTGCCTGACGGCGCAGAAGTTGTTATGTGTACTTCTCTTGAAACTCTTATCCCCTTCGCAGCCGGTCACGAAATTATAAGGCAACGTAAGCGCAATCTCACAATGGTTGGTACTATTTCCGACATCCTTTTTGATCAGCTTGTAGGCGCAGGATGTGTCGGGAAGATAAAAGCGGCATGGGTCGGGAATGTCATAACCGGTTCATCATACAACTTCAGGCGGGCTGTAGAAAACGGAGACCTGAAAATGGAAGACCATTCAAACCTGACTGTCGCTATGGCGCTTAAAGCAGGCGCAATGGGAGTCCCGTTCATGCCTGCCTTTACCTGCCTCGGAAGCGATCTTTTTAAAACGAATACCTCTTTAAAAAAAATTACCTGTCCCTTTACCTGCAAAACTCTGACTGCTGTTTCTGCAATAAATCCTGATGTGTCGATTATCCATGCACAGCGTTCCGATGAATACGGGAATGCACATTTATGGGGCAACCTGGGAGTAACAAGGGATGCCTGCCTTGCGAGCCGTTATATAATTATAACAGCAGAAGAGATTGTATCTTCCGATCTCATAGAAAGTGATCCGAACCGTGTTATTACTCCAGGCTTTCTCGTGAGCGCTGTTGTTCACGCGCCATGGGGGGCTCACCCTTCGCCGGTTCCGGGATACTACAACAGGGACCATGATGCATTCATCGAATACAGGGAGAACAGCAAGACGCCACAGAAATTTGAAAAATGGTTGAGATACTGGGTCGATGATGTTATAATCAGCGATGATTATATCCGGTTACTCGGAAACGAACGGGTCGTAAAACTTAAATTAAAAAAGCATCTTTTATCCGAACCTGCTGATTATGGCTACTGATTCATATCATTATACTCTTTCCGAACTTATGGTTACTGCGGCCGCGCGTGAAATAGGAGACGGGGAGGTTGTTTTTGTCGGCATGAGGCTTCCGCTTCTCGGATTTCTTCTTGCCAAACGCACCCATGCTCCGAATGCAGTGGGAGTTTATGAACTGGGAATTGTGCGCGATTCACCCGCGCCGGAGCCGATTCTTACCATGGGGGATCTTCCGAATCTTTTCAGGGCAAAATGGCTTTCCGACACATCCGATGTAATGGGTCTTCTTCAAAACGGAACAGTTGACGTCAGTTTCATAGGGGGAGCGCAGGTCGACCGTTTTGGAAATTTAAACACAAGCTACATCATGGATTCAGAAAAAATCACTACAAGACTTCCCGGAAGCGGCGGGGCCTGCGATCTATCTAGCCTTGCAAAAAGGCACATCATCGTAATGTCTCATGAGAAACACAGACTTGTGCCTAAAGTTGATTATATAACATCTCCCGGTTATGGTGATGGTCCCGGCTGGCGTGATAATGTAGGGCTGCCACGCGGTGGTCCGTCAGCGGTGATAACCTCTTACGGTGTGATGAAATTTGATCTTTATACGAAAGAGATGGTTCTTGTTTCCGTGCATCCCGGCATAACTGTTGAATGTGTCCTGGAAAATACAGGATGGCCTCTCAAGATATCTGAAAATCTTGATATCACACAGGCGCCATTGGACTCTGAACTGAAATTGCTGCATGAACTGGATCCGGGAGGCTACTGGACAAAATAGCATGGTATGTGCTGATATTAACTCTTTGCAAGAGTGTTTGGAGGACTTTTTTCTTGACAAAAAAGCCCATAGCTGTAATGTAACTTATGAACAGTTTTTGGCTTATGAACATTGTTTAGGTATGGTTCGTTGTTTGGGCAAATAAATAAATAAAAATGTCATTAATGAAAGGAGGAACAGATGAAATTCAGTAAAATGTCAGTTTTGACGGCGCTCTTTACAGTCTGTTTTGTGCTGTCGGGTAGTCTTGCTCTTGCAGGTGCTCCATCACTGGATACATGGAAACCGGCGTTTGATCCTTCAACGGCTAAATACAAATGTGTTGTTTCAAATGTATCAACTCCCGGATTAAGAGGGGTTTTTGCCGGATTTGCCATCAGGGATGAGCTTTGGAAAAGAACAAACGGACAAATCTACCTGGAATTCAAACCGTTTTCAATGCTGGGCGGGGAAGTTGAGGTTTTAAACCAGCTTCAGATGGGAGGAATCCAGGGCATGGGTGTCAGTTCTGTTGCATCAACGAACCTTGGACCCAGATTCGGCCTTGTCAACCTTCCTTTCCTGATCGATTCTTTTGAAAAACTTGATAAGTTTGTAGCCAATAAAAAACTTTTCGATCATTTCATGATGGCAATGGATCATCAGGGAATTATTGGCCTTGATATAACCGGTTACGGCAACTATGGCTGGGCCACAAAGACACCGGTAAGAACTATAGCGGATGCTAAAAAAGTCAAATTCCGTATCGCAGAAGCCGAAGTGAACCAGATTCTCTACAAGGAATGGGGATTCAATCCGGTTGTCATGCCATGGCCCGATGTTCCTATGGCCCTTAAGCAGGGTGTCATTGACGGCCTTGATCATGCCCCGGCTGTATGCAATCTTACAAAGAAGTTTGAGGATGCAAAGTTTTTTACACAGATAAATTACGCACAGGGACTTTTTATCTGGATTTTTAACAAGGCATGGTTCAACAGCCTTCCGGCAGACCTGCAGAAAACATTCAGGGAAGTTGTAAGTGAAGTATGTGCCAACATACGCAAAGAGACAGTGAAGCAGGAAGCTGATGAGATCAACAAGGCAAAAGCCTCTG
The DNA here is from genome assembly GCA_046485065.1 of Desulfobacterales bacterium. Lineage (GTDB taxonomy): Bacteria > Desulfobacterota > Desulfobacteria > Desulfobacterales > RPRI01 > RPRI01. The sequence continues at coordinate 18,117 of JAWOHP010000123.1, forward strand.
GAGTTACATTCTTTCAGCTCTCTGATGCTGACATGGCTATTTTGCGAAAGCAGGGAGATGTGGCGCATAAGAAATATGCCGATGAAATCAACAAGATTTATCCCGGTGATAAGTATAAACCGGGTAATTTCCTAAAGGAAGTTGAAGATTTTATGGGCTATAAGCCTTAATAAACCGCTTTAGCCTATGGTTAAAAGGGGGCCTAAAGCCATTCCAGGCCCCCTTTGTTTATTAAAACCATAATTATCATCACTATGCCTTTATTACTCCGGCAAGAGTATATCAAAGTCATCATTCCTGTCACTGCAGGAATCGAAATATTTCATATTAAGTTGCCGGCGTAATATCTTAACAATGGTGTTTTAAGGAAAATGACTCATGATAGGAAAGATTTTAGATTTTCTTGATAAGATACTTTCTTTTATCGAGGATTGGACTCTTTTTCTTTCAGTAATGGTAGCTCTTTTAGCTCTTTTTTTCAATGTTATCTTAAGATATGGGTTCAATTACTCACTTGCATGGTCAGAGGAAGTGGTAAGAGAAGTTATAATGTACACGACATTTATAGGCTGCAGCGTTGCTGTAAAGAACCGTTCCATGTTAAAGATAGACGCTCTTTATCAGCTCGTGCCGTGGATGAGATTTTCACTTTCGATATTCAGCAATCTGGTAATTCTCATCTTTTCAGTCATGATGATTTACTATGGCGTGGAAATGGCCAAACTCCAGGTTGCTACAAACCAAAAGACGGTAATTCTTCAGATTCCCATTGTCTACCTTTATGCAATGTTACCATTAATGGGCGGTTTGATGTTTTTCCGCACGCTTCATGTAATTTATAATGATATTGCGGCAGAACGTGCAAAAAAAGCTTAATAAAAGGCTATATATTTATTATTCTGATCCTGTTGATTAAGGAGCCTCAACGTTATGGATATTGATGTTGTTATTGTCCTTCTTCTTCTGCTCGGCATGATGGCGGCGTATGTTCCGGTTTTCATGTGTCTTTTCTTTACTTCTGTGATTGCTTTTATCGCTTTTACAGATCTTCCCCTTCTTCTTCTTACCCAGACCCTTTTCAGGAGCATGGATAATTTTGCCCTTGTAGTTGTTCTCTTCTTTATTCTCTGCGGGAATATTATGACCGCAGGAACCATAGTTGAGAAGCTCATTAAGGTAACCAATTCTCTCGTAAGCTGGCTGCCGGGAGGGCTGGGTATGGCAGGCTGTCTGGCATGCGGCCTTTTCGGCGCCATTTCAGGATCTACCGTTGCCACAGTTGTAGCCCTTGGTGGTTTTATGATCCCTGCTCTTATTGCAAAAGGGTATCCGGAAAATTACTCTGTCGGACTGATGACTACATCTCCCAATCTTGGAATAATAATTCCTCCCAGTATCAGCATGATCCTCTATTGCATGATTACAAATGTCTCTCTTCAGGGGCTTTTTCTGACCGGTTTTATTCCGGGTGTTTTAATAATGCTTATTACCTGCATCTATACATATATTCTTTTACGTAATGATAAAAAAGTAGTTCGTGCTCCTGTCCCCGATTTTAAGGAAATGATTGAGGTGCTCAAAGATGGGTTCTGGTCCCTTATGCTTCCTGTTATTATCTTTGTCGGGACATTTTCGGGCGTCTTTACGGCAAACGAGGCCGCTGTGGTTGCCTGTGTTTATGCCTTCATTGTTGAAATATTCATCCATAAATCGATGAAGTTAAATGAAGTGAAGCGGGTTACTATAAATTCTGCCGTAACATCGGCGACTCTTTTAATCATTGTTGCCGGAGCCTCCTGTTTCGGGCGTTACCTCACATTTGAGAATGTTCCAGGCAAAGTTGCCGAGGCCGTAGTTGCCAATATTCATTCACCTATGATATTCCTTATGACGATGAACGCACTTCTCCTTATCGTGGGAATGTTCATGGATGTTATATCGGCGACACTCATTCTGGGTCCCGTTATCATTCCAATGCTCGGAACTTTCGGGATTGATGTGATGCATTTCGGTCTTATTATGACGATCAACCTTGCGATAGGATATTGTACGCCCCCTGTCGGTGTAAGCATGTACATAACGGGCGCGATTGCAAAAAAGGATATTGTATTTGTAACAAAGGCGGTTATACCGTTTATAATAATTCAGATAGCCGTTATGCTCGTTATGACATATTTCGAGGATATGGTTTTGTGGCTACCAAAGCTTTTCGGTTTCTGGGAGGCTATTGATGCCGGTGCGCCGGCTTTGTGATGGTTTGCTGGTCTCTGGTTTGTAGTTTCTGGTTTCTTTTCTTTGTTCCGCCCGGGGCAGAGACTACGAAACATGAGTCAAATCAGATTTTTTACGAGGCCGTCAATAAATGGAACTGGATTTAAACAACGACGAGAAGCTTCGCAGAGCGCTGAGCTATCGCTGGATAATTTTCTGGATTCTTGCGTTCGGATATGTTCTCGTCTATTTTCACCGTCTGTGTCCGGCTGTTGTAGCTGTTGACATGATGAAGGATTTAGACGCCGGCGGGGCCCTCATTGGGTTCCTGTCGGCTGCATATTTTTATCCTTATGCCCTGATGCAGCTTCCGGCAGGTCTTCTGTCGGATTCTTGGGGTCCCCGCAAGACAATCACGCTGTTCTTCATTATTGCTTTTGCAGGTTCAGTTATTCTTGGGTTTGCGCCTTCGGTTTCTTTGGCTATCCTCGGCCGTACGCTTGTTGGAATAGGAATAGCCATGCTTTTTGTGGCTACCATGAAGGTGCTCGCCGAGTGGTTTAAGAAGACAGAGTTTGCAATGATGACCGGAATTCTCATGGCCATGGGAGGTCTTGGCTCGCTCACAGCCACGGTTCCTCTTGCACTCTTAAGCGGATGGATAGGCTGGCGGTTCTCATTCATTTTTGTGGGCATCCTGACTCTTCTGCTGGCGGTTCTGATATGGTTTTTTGTATATGACAGACCTGAAGACCGGGGATGGCCGTCTCCTGCCGAGCACTCCGGCGAAGGGACGCAATCAATTAAGCTTTCAGAAGGTGTGAAGAAGGTTATATCCTCTCCATCTTTCTGGCCTCTTGCCGTATGGTTCTTTTTCGATTGCGCGATATTCTTTTCATTCGGAGGTCTTTGGGGCGGGCCTTATCTGATTCAGGTTTACGGGATGACCAAGCCTGAAGCCGGACGCATTCTTTCCATGCTTGCCATCGGCATGGTGATAGGAAGCCCCCTGCTCAGCTATCTGTCCAACAACCTGTTCCATGGTCGAAAACCGGTCATAATTATTTCAAGCGCCATAGTTCTTGTAATTACCTATTTTATGGCGTTTCATACCGAAGGAATATCTGTTTTCTGGCATTACACGCTTTGTCTCGGTCTTGGGATCTTTTCAAGCGCGATAGTTGTCATTGGGTTCACGGCCACGAAAGAACTCTTTCCTGTTCAGATGGCCGGAACAGCCATAGGGCTTGTAAATTTATTTCCTTTTGCGGGCGGAGCAGTATTCCAGCCGGTTCTGGGATATATTCTTGAGCGTCAGGGCCGCGTTGAAGGTGCCTTTACGGTTGCAGGTTATAGAAATGCCTTTATTGTGCTATTTTTTTGCGGAATCATAGCATTCTTAGCAAGCTTTCTGATCAAGGAAACCTTGTCCAAAAAATAACGGCTTCGCAAAAAGTCATTCTGCTGTGTTGCGCTTCATCTTTTTTCATTGCAGCGTACTTATATGTACGCTTCATTCCTCAAGATTCGCGCGCCTTGCATAATGAGCTTTTTACCTTGCCGTATATATCATTAGGCTATCAATAAATAAATGGCTCTTCGGCAGAAATTCTTTGCCTTTTTTTAGTAATTTTACTAATGAACACCCCGTGAAAAGCACGAAACTATATCTTCCTACATAAATCCATTTAATTAAGGAGGTTGTTATGAAAAAAAGAATGTGGCTTCCAATCTGTCTGGCATTGGTACTCGCTTTCCTGTTAACCGGGACACCGGTGCAGGCCGAAAAAACAATCAAGGTCGGAATCGTAGATACTTATACCGGTCCTCCCAGCACTTACACTAATGATGTCCGGGACGCTTTTAAGCTCGCAACCGACAAGATAAATGCAAAAGGCGGAATCCTTGGGAAAAAGATCGAATTTGTGACACGGGATGACAAGTTCAAGGTTGATATCGGCTTGAGTGCAGCAAAAGAGCTTATCATGAGGGAAAACGTCGATATCCTCATGGGGACTATAAACAGCGGTCTTACCCTTGCGATTTCAGATCTTTGTGAAAAGGAAAAAATACCTTTCCTTGTGACTTTTGCAAAGAGTGAAAAAATAACAGGAGAAAAGGGAAATCGTTATGTTTTTTCAATGAACGAAAACACGGCAATGGCCGGGAAGGCAGGGGCTGCCGGACTTGCGAAAAAACCCTATAAAAAATACTGGATTGCCGGAGATGATTACGAATATGGCCATGCGATCGCTGACAGCGTCTGGAACCATCTGAAAGTGCTCAGGCCGGATGTCGAGCTTCTCGGTCAATCCTGGTGGAAAGTGGGCGAACCTGATTTCACTCCTTACATCACCGCTATTCTTTCTGCCAAGCCGGATGCGGTCATAGTTGCAACAGGCGGAGCGGGCTGCGTTCCATTTCTGAAGGCTTCAGTAGCAACCGGGTTTAACAAGAGTGTTCCGTTTTATATGCACACCGCTACGGAAATGTCTACTCTTGCACCGCTTGGCCTCAATGCTCCTGAAGGTGTTTTAGGAACATCAAACTATTTTTATTACTTTCCTGATACTCCCGAAAACAAGGCATTTGTAAAAGAGTTCAAGGATGCCTACGGAAGATATCCCAAGGTCGGCGCCCTGTACGGATATATTACGGCTAACTTCATTGCAAAGGCATATGAAAAGGCAGGAGAGATAAATACGGAGAAATTCATAAACGCGCTTGAGGGAATGAGCATTGGAAGTCCCATAGGAGAACTTACAGTGCGCGCTTTTGATCATCAGGTTATGTTTCCAATGTTTATGGGGACAACAAAGAAAGTGGAAGGTTATGATTACCTGATTGCTACGGATATTGTGACGATTCCCGGAAAGGATATAATGCCGAGCATTGAAGATATAAAGAAGGCAAGAGGAGTAAAATAGGTATTCATTGATGGATTTTGCTTCAAATATAACTGTTTCAGCCCTTTTTCAGCAGACTCTGGTCGGTCTCAGCAGGACCACGATTCTTTTTATCGTGGCTTCAGGTTTGAGCCTGATCCTGGGTGTGCTGAGAATTCCGAATGTAGCTCACGGCTCTCTTTACATGATCGGGGCATTTATAATGTACTCGGTCAATCTATTCTTCGGAGGGGGGCAGGCAGGATTCTGGATGGCTGTTCTCCTGTCCCCTCTGGCTGTTGCCCTGATAAGCCTTGCTGTAGAAAGGGGGCTTTTCCAGCATCTTTATGAGAGGGAGCATCTCATGCTCCTTCTCTTCACTTTTTCAATCACTCTTGTGTTCGGCGATCTTGTCAAGATGGTGTGGGGTTCTGATTACAGATGCGTTGATCTTCCGGCCGCATTCCAGGGTTTCTTTACCATTCTCGGTTTTCCGTTTCCGAGGTACAACCTTTTTTTAATAATAACCGGCCCTGTTGTTGCTTTTGGCCTGTGGTTTCTTACAAACAGAACCCGAATAGGCAAAATGGCGAGAGCCGCAGCCGTTGATCGGGAGATGGTCGGGGCTATCGGGATAAATGTGAGCTTGGTCTTTGCCGCCGTTTTTGTAATAGGCTGCTTCCTTGCGGGACTTGGAGGGGCTCTTGTGGCTCCTACCCAGAACATAAGGCAGGGAATGGATCATGCGATCATAATAGAAGCCTTTCTTATAGTCATAATGGGAGGACTCGGAAATATATGGGGGGCATTGCTCGGGGCTCTTATATTCGGTCTGACTGATTCGATAGGAATTCTTATATGGCCTCAGTTTGCAATAGTATTCCCTTATGTTGTTGTTGTGATAGTGCTGCTTTTCTGCCCGAAAGGACTCCTTAAATCGACATGGTAAAGGAATCGATTTTGACTCAAAGATTCGTCTGGAAAGCTTTAGCGCCGTGGCTTGCGTTTTTCATACTTCTCCTCTTTGCGCCACTGTTTCTGCCGAGATTTCAAGTATACCTGCTTGGTCTGATATTTACTACGGGACTACTTGCATTAAGCCTCAACCTCGTTCTTGGTCTTGGTGGCATGTATCAGTTTCATCATGCGGTATTTTACGGAATCGGGGCATATACAGTGGCTCTTGTGATAACAAAAACAGCTTTGTCTCCGTGGACAGGCTTTCTTCTGGCGCCTATCGTTGCAGCGCTTTTCAGCCTTGCAATAGGACTTATCTGTGTAAGGCTTTCAAAGCTATATTTCGGAATGCTTCAGATATCTCTCGGGTCTCTGGTATGGGCTGTTGTTTTCAGATGGTATTCATTTACCGGCGGGGATGACGGGATTCACGGAATATCCGTTCCCGAGATAATCTCTTCCACCTCCGGAGCATACTATTTTTCCCTTGTGGTAACTGCTGGTTGTATAATTGTAATGCACAGGATCGTAAACTCTCCATTCGGAATATCCTTCCAGGCCGTCCGCGACAACCCTGTAAGATCCGAGGCTGTGGGTATTAACGTAAAGCGCCTGCAGCTAACCGGAATGGTCATATCGGGAGCTTTTGCCGGAATTGCCGGGTCGATGTTTGTGGTTATTGAAGGGAGCGTATTCCCTGAATTGATGTTCTGGACTCTCTCTCTCGAGATAATAATAATGTGCCTGCTCGGAGGCTGGTTCACTTTTTTAGGCCCGATGCTGGGAGCGGCGATAATAGTGCTGCTCAGAACATTTGTAGGAATATATACCGAATACTGGACTATTATCCTTGGATTTGTCCTCATGTTATTGATTCTCTTTCTGCCCCAGGGAGTTCTCGGATATTTTATGGAAAAGTTTAACAGGAGCGCCATTAAGCCGATTCAGGAGGAGAAGTGATGCTGCTGGTGGAGAATCTCCGTATATCCTTTGACGGTTTTGCGGCAGTAAGTGATGCGCAGCTTCAGGTTAGAAAGGGCGAAGTAGTAGCGGTTATAGGACCGAACGGGGCAGGCAAGACCACTCTCTTTAACCTTATTACTGGACAACTGAAAGCCGACGGCGGCAGAATTATCTTTAAAGATGAGAATCTGACCGGCATGCCTCCGCATGAAATTTGCAGGAGAGGCGTAAGCAGATCTTTCCAGATTGTAAACATTTTTTCAAGGCTGACCGTCTTTGAAAATGTCAGAGTTGCCGTGATCTCTTATAATAAAAGCACATTCAATCTTTTTTCCAGGGCAAAAGATATCGCGGTTTCCGAAACCGAAGATATTCTGAAAAGCGTCGGTCTTTTCGGAAAAGCCGACAGGATCAGCGGATCACTTTCTCACGGCGACCAGAAAGTGCTCGAGATGGCCGTTGCGCTCGGCAACAGGCCGGAACTTCTTATTCTCGACGAGCCGACAGCGGGGATGTCGCCCGAAGAGACCCGGAATACGCTTGAACTCATGAAACTTCTGTCACGCGACCGTGGAATTACCATACTCTTCTGTGAGCATGACATGGAGCTTGTTTTTTCGATAGCAAACAGGATTATGGTCATGCAACACGGGAGAACGATTATACAGGGTGAGCCTGATGCCGTGAGAAATGACAGTCAGGTGCAGGAAGCATACCTGGGAGGGTCCGATGAAGAGACCTGATATGATCCTTGAGGTTGAAGGAATAGATACCTTCTACGGTCTGAGCCATATACTGTTCGGGGTTTCCCTGACCGTTTCAAAAGGTGAAATTGTCTGTCTGCTTGGAAGAAACGGAGCCGGGAAAAGCACGACCATGAAAAGCATAATGGGACTTGTTCCTCCTTCAAAAGGAATTGTGCGGTTCAAGGGAGAGACCGTCACGTGCGCTAAGCCTTATATACTTGCCCGGAAGGGGATGGGATATGTTCCTGACGACAGGCGTGTTTTCGCAGATCTTACCGTAGACGAAAACCTGGAGATAGCGGAAAAGAAAATAAAAAAAGCGGCAGGGTGGAACAGGGACAGGGTTTACGGATTTTTCCCTCCTCTGAAAGATCTTAAATCAAGAAAAGGCAGCCTGCTGAGCGGTGGAGAGCAGCAGATGCTCACAATAGCAAGGGCGCTGATGACCGATCCCGATCTTCTTCTTCTTGACGAACCGACGGAAGGTCTTGCTCCCCTGATTGTAAAAATGCTCGAAGAGCAGATACTGAAACTCAAGGCAAGCGGTCTTACGGTTCTACTGGCGGAGCAGAATCAGAAGGTAGCGTTGAATTTAAGCGACCGGGGTTACGTGATAGACAACGGAGCAATCCGTTTTCACGGAACGAGTCTTGAATTGCGGGAAAACGAAGAGATAAGAAAGAAGTATCTGCTTGTTTGATATAATAAGGGTTCAGGGGTTCAAGGATTCGAGGATTCAAGTGGTTAAGAAAGAAATTATGATTTTATCATCTCACAAAAATGAGACCTTTGAAGAAAATCCAATTTTGTCCAAGTTCAAGGAAGGCGAAAATATAGCGCTTACGCTTCACTTCGTGCAACCGCAGGAATACATTGGAGTATTTCGAGGATAGCGCTAAAGCTTCACTGCGTGCCGAAATTTGAGCCTGACGAAGAAATCGGGCAAAAGGGGGTGTTATGCAAAGGTCTCAGAAAGTAACTCTTTTTATCCAGTGCCTCATTGATGGAATCTTTCCGGAGGTCGGTTTTGCCGTGGTGCGTATTTTTGAGAAACTCGGAATAGGCGTCGAATGTCCTGCAGAACAGACCTGCTGTGGCCAGCCCGCCTTCAACTCGGGATACAGGAAAGAAGCGAAGCTGGCGGCAGAGCATTTTATAGGTGTCTTCGGCGATGCCGAAACTATTGTTTGCCCCTCCGGATCATGCGTAGACATGGTGAGAAATCATTACCCCGAGCTTTTCAGGGATGATCCAATACTACTTGAGAAGGCTAAAGAGATCGGGGCGAGGACATTTGAGCTTACCGAATATCTTGTTGATGTTCTCGGAGTTGAGGATCTCGGTTCAAGATATGACGGAAAGATAACCTACCATGACTCATGCCATCTGATGCACGGTCTAGGTGTGAAAGAACAGCCTAGAAAACTTATAAGGAGAATCAAAGGCGCTGAATTTGTTGAGATGTATGATTCCGACAGATGTTGCGGATTCGGAGGAGCTTTTTCCGTAAAGTACCCGAAAATTTCAACCGCAATACTCGAAGATAAGGTTAAAAATATAATCGATTCGAAAGCAGAGATAGTAACCGGATGTGATATGGGATGCCTTATGAACATTCAGGGCATCCTAAGCCGCAGAGAATTACCGGTTAAGACACTTCATATAGCGCAGCTTCTTGCAGGTATGGTCGTATAAGATGGTTACGATCACTACCGAAAAATACAGAGATGAAGCAATAAAGGGAATAAATGATCCGGTTCTGCAGAAAGCGCTTGCAGCTATTCAGGTACGCTTCGGCAGGGGTACCGCTGAATCGTACAGGAATCTTCCTGAAGGCCCCGGTCTTCGACGGAAGGCACATGAAATAAGAATGAATGCCGTTGAAAACCTGGATATTCTTTTAGAGCGTCTTTCTGAAAAAATCCGCGCAAGGGGAGGGCATGTTTTTTTTGCGAAAGATGCCGATGCTGCCGTTAAATACTCTCTTGAGACAGCACAAAGGCATAATGTAAAGCTTGCAGTAAAGGGCAAGTCGATGCTTACGGAAGAGATAGGTTTAAATGAAGCCTTTGCCGCCGCCGGTATAGAGGTTGCCGAAACCGATCTCGGGGAATATATTATCCAGCTTGCGGATGAACACCCGTCACATATCATTGCGCCTGCAATTCATAAAACAAGAAGCGAAATAGGCCTGCTTTTTTCGGAAAAGCTGAAGATACCATTTACGACCGATCCTGAAACCCTGACAAGGGCCGCAAGAAATGCGCTGCGCGAAAAGTTTCTCTCTGCCGGAATGGGTATAACAGGCTGCAATATAGCCTGCGCCGAAACAGGACATATAACCGTTGTCTCAAACGAGGGTAACATCCGAATGTCAACGACTCTTCCTAAAGTACATGTCGCATTTATGGGCATGGAGAGGATAACAGCAAGACTTTCGGATCACGATATCCTGTTCAGGCTCCTGTCAAGAGGAGCGGCGGTACAGAAGATGGCAGGCTATGTCAGCTACATCGGAGGTCCGCGTCTGGCAGGTCAGGCGGATGGTTCAGACGAATTTCATCTTGTGATAGTCGACAACGGCCGGACAGAAATACTGGCAGATGAAGAATTCCGGGAGATGCTCTGCTGTATCCGCTGCGGGGCGTGTCTCAACGTGTGCCCTGTTTACGGCAAGATTGGAGGTCATGCTTATGGGTATGCCTATTCAGGTCCGGTAGGAGCCGTTGTGACGCCTCTTCTTGTAGGTATCAACAGGGCAAAAGATTTGTGCCTGGGAGAGACGCTTTGTGGTGCGTGCAAAGACGCGTGTCCTGTAGACATAGATCTTCCACGGATGCTTCGCCTTTTAAGATCAAAACTTGCCTACGGAGATTTAAGGTGGAATGTCAGAAGGGAAAATACCGGAGAGAAGATGCTTTATGGCATATGGTCGGGAATTGTTCAGAGGCGATGGGCTTATGATGCGGCTCTCAGTCTTTCCCGTGCAGGGCTTAGCTTTTTTGCGAGTAAAGAGGGCATGATTTCAAACCTTCCGTTATTTATGAAAGGCTGGACCGATAGTCGCGACATGAAACCGTTGGCTAAGGAGAGTTTTATCAGTCAATGGAAGAAGTCGAAAAAATAAAAAAGGGCAGGATGAACGATAACGGGAAGGCAGCGTTTATAGAGAATATAAGAAGGTCGCTTCGTGTAGACGGAAAAAGAGCCCGTCCGGATCTTTTTTGCCGGCAGCCTGACGAAGAATCGATACTTATCCTTGATATAATCGGCAGCCGAAAGCACTCTTTTAGACTTAAGCTTCTTGAAACAATGATTGAAGCCGGAAAACCAGTTAATCTTAATGTGATACCCGTTAAAACGTTGCAGGAGGCGGCTCAGGAGATAGTAATACTTGCCTGTGAAAAGAAGCCTGAATGGGGGGATGAAAAGAAAGTCGTCTTGTGGAAGCATCCTGTTATCGAGGAAATGAATATCGGGAAAATTCTCCGGGAACATAATGTCACCGCTGTCTTTCCAAATCAACCGGATGTCGGGAAGGCAGAAAGAGACAGGCTTGTAAAAGAATCGGCCGGTTCTTTAATGGGGATTACATCCGCCGACTACTGTATTGCTGAAACAGGCACTCTTGTTTTGAAAACAGCGCCGGGTCATGAGCGCAGCATTTCGCTTCTTCCATCAATTCATATAGCAGTCATAAAACTTGAGCAGATCATTGCAGACTTTAAAGAGCTTTATACTCTTCTTGACAAGAACATAGAAGATGACCCGGAATGGATAGAAAACGGCATGACATTTATTACCGGTCCCAGTAAAACAGCCGATATCGAGGCCACAATGGTTCATGGAGCCCACGGCCCACGAGAGTTGTATATTTATGTCGTTACCGGGCCATGACAACAGATCAGATGTTACGCAAAGGCCTTATCTGCTCGTGAAGGCTGTCTGTTCACCGCAACGGTTCACCGAAAACAGAAGATCAAATAATTGAGCTAAATGCTTTACTCTAACCCTGCCCTGTTATAAATATCCTTTGACAAAATCCGGTTAAAATGCAAAATAAATACGAAATATCGAGTATATATTACGTTTATGGTTTTTATATTCCCGTTGCAGGCATTCGCGGATAATGCCCTTTAATCGCAATCAATAATTGACATTTAGTACAATTATTTAAGTTTGTTCGGGCTGTATTTATATATTGATGAACGCCCCCTAAAAACCTATTCCTTTTCTCCCGTTCTGCACGAACGTTCCGGTAGCTGGTGTCTTATATTTTAATATTGTATTGTATAACCATTCAATTGTATGGTATAAGCAATCATTATGAGCATATTAGCTGAAATACTGTCTTCAAGGATTCGGGCCGAGATATTCCGGATGCTTTTTGGTTTATCTGAAAAGCCTCTCCACATGCGGGAAATTGAAAGACGCTCCGGTTTCACCACAGGCACTGTTCAGCAGGAATTAAAAAAGCTTTTGCGCCTGGATCTGATAAAAAAAGAAAAGAACGGAAACCGGGTATATTATCAGGCCAACTGTGAACATCCCCTCTATTTCGATATCCGCAATATAGTTCTTAAAACCATCGGCCTTGCCGATATTTTCAGAGATGTCTTATGCAATCAACCTGATATAAAATTTGCTTTTGTCTTCGGTTCGGTTGCCAGAAAAGAGGAAAAGTCGTTAAGTGATGTGGATTTAATGGTATTGGGCAATATCTCTTTGCGGACTTTAACCGGTTTGCTTTCAGGAATATCAGGTCAGATAGAGCGGGAGATCAATCCTTATGTTTTAACCTTTGAAGAATTTCTCAGAAAAAAAACATCCGGCGATCATTTTATTTCCCAGGTTCTGGAATCTCCTAAAATATTTATTGCAGGAAATGAACATGACCTTACGGCAATGGGCTGAAAACGGGTGGCTGAAGTCTCATAAAACGAGTTCTGTTGAAATAACGAATCTCCTGAAAATTATCGAGCGCGACCTTGTTGACGCAAAGGGTGTTATTTCGGATGACTGGAAATTCGGAATCGCTTACAATGCAGCTCTTAAACTCTGCAATATTCTATTGTATGCGGAAGGTTACAAGCCTGAAAGAAACCTCGGCCATTATCGTTCCATTCATGCACTACCGATTATTCTTGGTGAAGACCGTAGAAAAGATGCCTCATATCTGGATACATGCAGAACTATGAGAAATATAGCGGAATACGACTATGTCGGATCTGTGACCGGTGAAAATGCTGAGGAACTATTTGAGTTTGTCAAAGAGTTCAAACGGGATGTAATAGCCTGGTTGGAGAGAAATCATCCGGAATTGATATAGAGAAAAAATGAATCTTACCGTAAATTGGGTGAAATCAGAAAGCAGCGCAGCAGCAAACAGAAGTATCTTCCGACGGAGAAAGGGCGAAGCCTGCTTGATAGTCTTAAAAGGGAAGTAAGATGAAATATTCAGATATCCTTTGACAAATTCCTGTTAAAATGCAAAATAAATACGGGCTGTTGAGCATTATATTAGATTTACGGTTTTAATATTCACGTTGCAGGCATTCGCGGATAATGCTCTTTAATCGCTATCAATGAATGATATATTGTATCATTATTTCAGTTTGTTCGGGCTGTATTTATATATTGATGAACATCCCCTTTATTTTCCCAAGAATAGATACACCGGCAGGCATACATAAGGAATAGATTTCAATGTTTGAGCAAACCTTCAAAAATATTGACGACATCCTCTGGAAAGAGGCGGGTTGCACAACAGAACTTGATTACACCGAGCAGACTTCCTGGCTGCTTTTTCTTAAATACCTCGACGGGCTGGAGCAAGACCGTGCGGATGTAGCCGCCTTGGAAGGAAAAAAGTACACTTACATCCTCGACAAGCCCTACCGCTGGGAAACATGGGCAGCGCCCAAGGGCAAGAACGGCAAGCTGGATCACAACCAAGCGATGACCGGCGATGATCTCCGCGATTTTGTCAATCTGAAACTATTTCCCTATCTTCACGGCTTTACACAGAAAGCTACCGGCGCGAACACCATAGAATACAAAATAGGGCAGATATTCGCGGAGATAAAGAACAAGATACAGAGCGGGTATAACCTGCGCGAAATCATCGACCATATCGACGAACTGCGATTCCGCTCCCAGACTGAGAAGCACGAACTGTCTCACCTATATGAAGCCAAGATCAAGAACATGGGCAACGCGGGTAGAAACGGGGGTGAATATTACACTCCTCGTCCATTAATCCGCGCCATGGTGAAGGTGGTTAAGCCCCGTATAGGCGAGCGTATTTATGACGGCGCTTGTGGCTCCGCCGGCTTCTTATGCGAATCGTTTGTTTATATGAACGCCAAGGGAAACCAACGACCAAGGATCTCACTACGCTCCAGACCCGCACATTCTATGGCAAGGAGAAAAAGTCTCTTGCCTATGTCATCGCGATTATGAACATGATTCTACACGGCATCGAGGCTCCGAATATTCTGCATACTAATACGCTCACCGAAAACCTTGCCGATATTCAAGATAAGGACCGCTATGAGGTGGTGCTTGCCAATCCGCCTTTCGGTG
>JAWOHP010000148.1:0-8741 GCA_046485065.1 Desulfobacterales bacterium
AGGGAATCGGGAATATGATGAAGCAGGCTCAGAAGTTGCAGGCCGGGATGGCCAAACTTCAGGAAGAGCTTGCTTTAAGAACAGTTGAAGCAACTTCCGGAGGAGGAATGATTAAAGTTCAGGCAAATGGTAAACAGCAGATCGTTTCCATTTGGATAGAAAAAGAGGTTGTTGATCCTAACGACGTTGAAATGCTTCAGGACCTCATTATTGCCGCTGTTAATGATGCTTTGTCCAAATCCCAGGAAATGGTTTCCCAGGAGATGAGCAAATTAACTGGAGGCATCAGCATCCCTGGCCTTATGTGAGCCGAAACAGCGGGCGCAATCCCGCCAAAGATCCGACACGTAGGACTCGCAGCAAGTTATTCTCACATAAATATCATGGAGGACACAAAGAAAAATGTGCCTTCCTTTGAAAAAATTGGCTTTATACGAAGCCGTAATATTTGAGGCGTTTTATGCACTACCCGCTGTCTATTTTGAATCTTATAAGAAATCTGGCAAAGCTCCCCGGTGTTGGAGAAAAAACCGCCGAACGCCTTGCAATGCATATCCTGCGTTCCCCGATGAAAGAAGCCGAACAGCTTGCTGCAAGCATACTGGACATAAGGCAAAAGGTGAGGATATGCAGCATCTGCTTTGCATTGAGTGAAACAGAAACCTGTCATATATGCAGCGATCCGTCCAGGAACACATCCCTGATGTGCGTAGTTGAACAGCCGGCAGACATGGTTGCAATAGAAAAATCAGGATCATTTAAAGGGCTATATCATATACTTTCGGGTGTTTTATCCCCCATGAATGGTATCGGGCCCGATAATATAAGGATAAGGGAACTTATAGAAAGAACAAAAGAAGGGAAGATCAAAGAGATTATACTTGCAACGGGAACAAGTGTCGAGGGCGAGTCTACAGCTTCTTATATTGCTCAATGCATCGAAAAATATCCGGTAAAGGTCACCCGTATAGCATCGGGTGTTCCGATAGGCGGTGATCTTAAGTATGTGGATCAGGTAACATTGAGAAGGGCCATGGAGACCAGGCATGCATTCTGATGCGGTTCAGCCGGATTATATATTCAAATGCACAATGTGTGGCGATTGCTGTAAAGGCTACGGGGGGACTTTTGTAACCAAGGAAGATATTAATGCAATAGCGGAATATATAAAAGCCGATCATGAAAGCTTTGTTTCAAAGTATTGCGAAATGTCCGGTGGAAAACCTGTTCTTGCCCGTGGCAGTGACGGATATTGTGTTTTCTGGAACAAATTGTGCACGATTCATTCTGTCAAGCCGCGCATGTGCCGGGAATGGCCGTTTATAAAAAGCGTTCTGGTCGATACGGATAACTGGTATGTCATGGCCGGAATGTGTCCCGGCATTCGTACTGATGTACCTGCAAACCTTGTAAGAGATTGTGTTGCAAGGGAGTTTAGCAAAAAGAGGTTAACGGCTTTGTAAAAAGTCATTCTGCTGTGTTGCACTTCATCTTTCGTCATTGCAGCGTACCAGGAAGTACGCTTCATTCCTCAAGATTCGTGCGCCTTGCATAATAAGCTTTTTACTTTGCCGTCCAAAATAAAATTATTTATGAAGCCGTCAAATTTTCCAGTTTTTGTTTTCGGTGAGCTTATAAACATTTTTATCTTCTCCACCGGATATTATTTTAAGAAGGATATTCTTTTTTTCCAGCTCCTTTATACCGTCAAAAAGAGCCTCTCTGGTTCCGTTCCAGACTCCGAGAAGATTCCTGGTGGATATGGCGGCTCCATCATCGTGGAAGCTGCAGCATAAAAGATAGATGGATATGGTTTCTACTGAAAGACCGAGTTTGAATATATCCTGATTCATGGTCGGTCCGGGTGGATTATGATTGTGATCCATATATTCCCTTTGTTTAAGACATATTTATATTTTTTTACGAGATCGTAAATTATGATGGACTCATAAAAAGTCCATCATCAGGCCGAGGGCGAGTAAGCCCCGGCCTGGGGTGTGGGTGGAACCGCTTGAATTTACTTCAAGCGGCGGGAGATGGGAATCCCTTTCCCGCCAAGTAAAAAGTAATTTTCTGACTTTTTACGAAGGTATCAATAATAAATCAATATAAAAAAGTTGATTGATAAAGATGATTGGAATTTTTGATTCGGGAATCGGCGGGCTGACTGTAGTTAAGGCGATAATGGAAAGGATTCCCTGCTACGATATCATATATTTCGGGGATACAGCCCGCGCCCCTTACGGGAACAAGAGCCCCGAAACGGTGATTGAATATGCCCTTCAGGATATGACTTTTTTGCTCAAAAATGGGGCGAAGATAATTATCATGGCATGTAACACCGCTTCAAGCGTTGCCTTTGATATTGTTGAAAAAAAATTTGAAGCTCCTGTATTCGAGGTTATCACGCCTGCGGTGGAGCTTGCCCTTGAGTCTTCCCGGAAAATGGCTATCGGAGTAATAGGCACAAGGGCAACGGTAAAAAGCGGCATTTACGAAAAAAAGATCAAGGCTATAAACCCAGGCGCCAGGGTTTATTCTGCCTCATGTCCTCTTCTTGTTCCTCTTGTTGAAGAAGGATGGATAGAAAGGCCGGAAACTGCGATGATAGTAAAAAAATACCTCCTTCCCCTGAAAGTCAGACAGATAGATACTCTTATTCTGGGATGCACCCATTATCCGCTCTTGAAGCATGTAATTCAACGGAAAATCGGGAAGAGGGTAAAGATAATTGATTCTTCAACAGGGGTTGCGGAAAAGGTAGAAAAATTTCTCAAAGAGCGCCCCGATATTGATTGCGTGTTGAGTAAAAACGGAAAATCAAGGATCTTTGTATCGGATGTAACGGATCAGTTTGCAAAAACCGCAAGAATCACACTTAAGCAAAATGTTCTGCTTGAGCAGGTAAAAATATAAAGTTCTTTTCACGATATATCTCTGAATTCCTATTTTTCTTTTATTTTCAAAAAAGCGCTGATCACCATTTCAGGTGTTATCCCCGCAAGGCATTTCATCTCTTTGCAATCTTGTTTTCCGATTTCGAAGCATGGACTGCAATCGGTCTCCGGCCGGAGAACCTCAACCGATCTGCCAAAGGGTTTCCATCTTTTCGGGTTTGAGGGTCCGAATATCACGACAGACGGTATGCCTGTAAATGCCGCAAGGTGACTTATGCCGGAATCATTTCCGATGAATCCTCCAGATTGCTCCAGCATTTTCATAAGATCAATAATTTCCACCATATTATGAATTTTACTTCCTGCCGGAAGGGATACGGCGAATATTTCTGAAATATTCTGTTCGGCAGGCCCTGTTATGATTTCCGGATTCAATCCAAGTATTTTGAACTTTTCGAATATTTTTATGAAATTTGAAATATCCCAGTTTTTCCTTGGACTTCCTGATCCTGGATGTATCAATATTTTCAAGCGGTCAAAGGGATGTTGCTCATGTCTTTGGTGCCCGGCAAAATAATCTGTTTCAGGCAATTTCGCATCCCGTATAAGTTTTTTTTCAGCAAGGTTTCCCAGGATATGATTTAATATGTGAATTTCAAGAGAGGCATCGGGACGAGGATCTATGCGATAGATTTTTCTGTTAACTGTTTTGCCGATAATGCTTTCAAGTTCCTGTGAGTATGAAAGAAGAAGGATCTCGTCGTATGAAAGAAAAATTTCTGCAGTGACCGGGTCAATTTTCTTAGAAAACATTGAAGAAAAAAAGGCCGCTTCAACCGGATAGAATTTATCTATTAATTTAACAGAAGAAGCCAGTTCACCGATGCTTTTTTTAAATATGGCATCAATCCGGCAGAATTTTTCCTTAAGCCTTATTATTGCCGGAAAAATCGAGACGATGTCGCCCAGTGATCCCTGATGAATTATTAATAGTTTTCCCTGCATATATTGTTCTTTTTCTCCAAACATGCCTTTCTTTATCACATGGAAAAGATTGGGAATCAAGCGGCGTAAACAAAAAAGGTTGACACGGATCATTTAAATCGTATATCGTAAATTAACGATACAGGAGATCTGATTATGAATAATAGGGATGATGAAGATGTTATGGATATGGACGGTTTTGCCAAAATATGCAAAGCCCTCGGTCATCCGGCAAGGGTAAAAATATTAAAATATCTGAAAGAGGAGAACCGTTGCATATGCGGGCAGATAGTTGAAATGCTGCCGCTTGCACAGTCAACAGTAAGTCAGCATCTAAAGAACCTTAAAGAAGCAGGCCTTATAAAAGGAGAGGTGGAAGGTCTTTGCACCTGCTACTGCATCGACTTGGAAGTTCTTGAGAATTTCAAGAAAATGGCATCCGGTTTGTAGTTTTTAAACATGATTATAGTTGGGGAAAAGATGGATAATAATTGCTGTGGCATAAACAATAACAGAGAACCGTTCGGAAAAGTATCGCA
Organism: Desulfobacterales bacterium; assembly: GCA_046485065.1. Taxonomy (GTDB): domain Bacteria; phylum Desulfobacterota; class Desulfobacteria; order Desulfobacterales; family RPRI01; genus RPRI01. The sequence goes on from JAWOHP010000148.1 coordinate 4,421, forward strand.
CTTGAAGCCTTTTGCTATGACTCCTCTTAAGCAAAATAAAAAAGAGGAAGCCTGTTGCGGACCTCCACCTGGACCCGAATGCAGCCGCTTTGCCCGGCCGGGATATGAAATATGCGGATTTGTTGAAGACTTTATAGAAACGGCTGCTGGCCCTGTTCCAAAAATAATAACAAAACTTTCTATAGTTGATCATGCGATGTCGGTTCTGGCGAGGTTTGGAATAGGCAGGGATTCCTACGGAATCGCACCGGGGATTTACTGCGCGGGAACACCGGACGCCGACTCGCAGGTTCTGGTTACGGCGAATTACAAGCTTACTTTTGATGCTCTTCGCAAGGAATTGTCGTCTGTTGATGCCTGGATTCTTGTACTTGACACACGGGGAATAAACGTATGGTGCGCGGCAGGTAAAAGCCTTTTTTCAACCGAAGAAGTGATAAAAAGAGTAAAGGTTTCAGGTCTGGATAAAATAGTAAGCCACAGGGAGCTTATTCTGCCCCAGCTTTCAGCTACAGGGGTATCTGCAATTGATGTGAAAAAAGGGAGCGGGTTCAAGGTAATATGGGGTCCGATCCGCGCAAATGATATAAAACAATTTCTGGATGCCGGAAAGAAGGCTGACGAGTCAATGCGCCGTGTGACTTTCACAATATCGGAGCGGCTTGTGCTTGTTCCAGTTGAGCTTTCATTTCTCGTAAAGCCGACAGTTTTTATATTACTTGGATTTTTCCTTCTGTCCGGGATCGGGACGAATATATTTTCTATTAAAGACGCCTGGGGAAGGGGACTTATGGCGGTGTATGCTTATGCTGCGGGGATATTCGCGGGCGCTGTTTTGGTGCCGGCAATTTTACCGTGGATTCCCGGAAAGGCTTTTTCCATAAAGGGAGCTCTTACGGGAATTATCTCGGCCTTTTTTGTTGTAATGACGTTTAAAGATGTCGCAAACTCATATGAGCTGACAGCTCTTTCTCTTTGCACGGCGGCGGTAAGTTCTTATCTGGGAATGAATTTTACAGGTTCAACGCCTTATACTTCGCCGTCGGGAGTTGAAAAAGAGATGCGGAAAGCAATGCCCGTGCAGGCGCTTGCCGGCCTTGCTTCCATTGTTTTATGGATCAGCGCCGCATTTGTACGTTAATTATATAGGAGAAGAATAGAATATGCAGGACTTCAGATATTTATATGACGTTTCAACCCTTTCTTTAAACCGCGAAGCATGTATCGGGTGCGGGATGTGCGAAATTGTATGCCCGCACGGAGTTTTTAAAGTTGAGAATAAGAAGGCCGGGGTAATCGATAAAAACGGGTGCATGGAATGCGGCGCATGCGCGAAAAACTGCCCGACAGAGGCTGTAACGGTTACTCCGGGTGTTGGCTGTGCCGCATATATCATTCAGACATGGATTATAGGAAAGAACGGAAATTCCCGCGGTATAGCCAAGTGCTGCTAAAATAATTTCAGGTATTCTTTCTGAATTAACGACTTTTTCGGCATGCATTCCGGAAAAGTCGTGACTTTTTCGGAGAATCTCTTGCCGGAAGGTTTTTTCAATTCAGGCATCATCCTCTTAAAACAGGATCTGAGTGAACCGAAACGCGAGCGCATTCCCCGACCGCTCTGCGGCGGGGAGCTTCAATTAACATCCGTTAATACAATCATAGGGCCGGGTTCTATTCCGTGGGAAATCGGTAATGCCTTTTCAACAATGTTTAAACAGGACAAGTTGACACTCGATGAAGCCAAAAAGGGCTTTGAAATATTCGTAAAGATTCCTTTTCGGTATGTTGAGCCTGATTTTGTTAATGCCTTAAAGATATCCAGACAAACCAAGATGTACGCATACGATGCTTATTTTCTGGATTGCGCTGTCAGGCACAAAGCGCATTTTTTCCCTTTGTTTTTCCGTCCACACGCCTCATGCCTTTTTTTCTTAACTCATTGACAACCCATACATAAAATTGCTATTAAGTCCGCAAGTTAAATTCCAACGTCACGGATGACGCTTTATATAAAAAACTGTTTCGATAGAAAATGATCAGGGGAAAAATTGGGTTCGTATCAAGCTTCCACCGGGGCATGCGCAGGCAATCCTTAAAGCTGTCTCATGGCAAACTTGCGTGGATGTTACAGACAAGTGCTGAATTTCTTCTCGATTGCTATGATAACGGCTAATATTAGCGGAACATGGAAAATTCAATCATGTTTTTTCCATGTTTTATGGCTAATACGGCAATATCTGGAAAAGATTTCTATCGTATATAGGCAATACATGGAAATTTTCCACTTATTAACAATGTTGGGCAGCAAAGAGGTAAGCTTTGAATATACTCATTGAAAATGAATTCAGAGATATTGTGAAAGCCTTTTTTAAGCAAAAACAAATTTGTTTTAAGAATGTGCAAAATAGCGACCGTAGAGATTCAACACTTGATAAAGAGTTGTTTTTCAATTTGTCGAGAACGCATCACAAGCATACTCCGGATATGATAGTTTGTGAAAATAGTAAACAGATCCCGTGCGAATTGAAATCCCCTAAAGAATTTTACGATGTAGGTCGGTTCAGCCGTTCGCATATTTGTAGCTACTTTTTGCAGATAATCTATGGCCAATGTTTCAGCTACTCAGACTTATTTCGGTATAATGATGGCCTTTCAATATATCTTGTGATTCCGAAAGTTGTCACAAGTGATATCAAGGGTTTTGATAATATAGAACCATATTTTCAAAAGGTATTGAATGCTGATTGGCCACTATTTCGTGACTTAATGGGCATAGAAGTCGTTACGTTCTCTGTACCAAATTTTGCATGTGTTATCGAAGGACAGAACTACGGTCGGATTTGTGCCGGTGTCGAAATGTTAGCAACAAAAATTACTTATAAATGCCGAACAAGTTGCTGCTCCTGACCGGGATTCCGCTGCACTCCATCTCGGCGGGAGAGCACGTCGTTAGAAACCGTTGAAACATATATTTGAATTGTGACAGATAGGTTGTGAGGATATGAATACAGAAGATCAGACACTCTGCACGTATAACGCGACAAGACCAGTAGGAGAATATCATGGAGAAAGAACAAAAAATTGCCTTACTGATTGATTGTGATAACGTGAGTTACCACGCCATTACTGGGGTCCTGAACGAACTTGCCAAATATGGCGTGACCAATATTCGCCGAGCGTATGGAAATTGGAAGAGTCCAAACATGAAAGGGTGGGAAGAGCAACTCCATCCCTTTGCCATTCAACCGATTCAACAATTCGCCTATACCGTTGGGAAAAACGCGACCGATGCCGCCATGATTATTGATGCGATGGATTTGCTCTATACTCAAGCGCTTGATGCGTTTGCCTTCATGACGAGCGACAGTGATTTTACGCAGATTGTGATGCGGATATTAACCAATGGCTTGAAAGTGTATGGGTTTGGCGAAAAGAAAACCCCAGAACCCTTTGTCAAAGCCTGTTCATTATTTATCTATACCGAAAACCTTGAGGTTTCGGAGCATGAACCGGAGAAAGCCGAGGAAACGCGAAAAGATGCCAAACGTTCGCGGAATGAATTACGGGGGGAGGCCGGATTAGTAAATATCCTTCGAACGGCCGTCGAGCAAACTGCCGAGGATGATGGCTGGTCACATCTTGGACGGGTGGGACAATATATTTCCAATAATACTTCCTTATCCCCGATTAATTATGGCTATAAAAAATGGAGCGATCTCATCCGGGTGAGTGACTTATTTGAGATTGAAATGCGGTATAATAACTCGGTGATGTATATCAAAGCCAAGCGGAAGCCAACGGCCAAAGAGTCATAAGTGTCCATCTGTCAGAGACATCGAGAGGTTGTATGGGAGATGGGTGAGTTTCTAACAATCCGCTTGCAGCCGACCTGAAGGGGCGAGGGACAAAATTGGGTGCTCACCGCGAAGGCATGGTGGCCGAGCCCCTTCGGGCTGCTGAAGCGGCGCGTGGGGAGCTGATAGGGGACACTTTTAACATTTAAACTTAATTAATGCCGGTGTGATATCTACATATTAATACTTCTCATTATTCAGATGCGAATGTCCCGTTTGATTCACTATGTGGCTTGCTTAAACGGCTTGGGTTTGATGAGCATATAAAAGGCAATCCGCATGGTGTGGCCTTATTTAATACACAAATTATCAAGAGATTTCATCCAGTTTGGAATATTTTGTGCTACTGAATTAAAATTGGAAGAAGATCGCCATTTTTACTTCAACGAGAAAACCGTTTTAAGGGCCTGATCGATTTCATTCATATAATCGGGTTCGAGCTTGCCCCGCACTTTTGACAATCT
>JAWOHP010000084.1:0-31964 GCA_046485065.1 Desulfobacterales bacterium
CGAGACCGCCCGCTTTCAGATTCTTCTTCATAGCCGTAAGCATCTCCACAAGGCCGTTAGGGTCATAACCGACCCGCCGGAGAAGCTTCACGGCCTTCAAATCCGCCTCGTATTCGGAAGACCGGGAGTAACCTTTTTCGATCATCGTATTGGTGATATCAGTAATAGTACCACCGAAAGTCTCGGTAAGAGCGGCAACTTCTTTTGATCCGAAAGTTTTCGCCCCCTCAGCAGCAATGGTGGTCAACGCTTCGGTTATACGCGCCTTTTTGATGGCCTGCATACCGTGCCTTAATTCTATATGACCGATTTCATGGGCAAGAACCGCCGCGAGAGCGTCCTCACTCCGACAGCAGCGCAGGAGTCCGCGCGTCACGAAGACAAGACCGCTCGGAGTGGCGAAGGCATTTATTTGATTAGAATTGAGAACGAGGAAATGGTAGCCCCCGAAGATTCCAGGCAGGTCCGAAGCCTGGGCCAGCGTCTGGCCGATTATATTCAGATACTGATTGACCCTGCCGTCATCATGGGCCGGATATTTTGACAGAACAACAGCCCCGACTGAACGGCCGATATAGTATTCCTGCTCCGGAGTGAATTCTTCCGCGCTGCGCGAAACAGCTCTCGCTGTTTTCTGTATCGATTCCGCCTGGGAACTGCTGACCACTCCTGTGCTCTGACCGATCGTGGTGGCAATGGAGGTTGCAGATTCCATTGTCTGGCAGGAGGTTAGGATGAGGATGGCTATTAACGGCAGAAGAAGAAGTCTCGTCTTCATTGTGCACCTTCTTTCGCGGGTACAACCCCACCTTGTTTCAGAAAGGCCTGCATCTGCTCAGGCGAGACCTGGAATTTCTCCATACGGTCTACCCAGGCATAATCAAGATTACGATTGAGACTCTTGTACTGCTTTTCAACCTGCTCGCTGAACCCCTTGCCGGCCAGAGCGATTTCACCTCCCGTTGCGCTGGTCTGCACGTTTTTTGCCCCGGCCTTGAGAATGATACTTTTCTCTGATAGGGCGGAGGTGTGTATCCACCCCTGAACTCCACCGCGCAGTGCAACCTTTTTCCAGACCCCCTGATCCTGGATGATCTCGACGCGGTCGCCGTATGCCAGTTTGGCGACAATCTTCCCCAGGAAAGACGGGGTGCTCCGCACCTGCCCTTCCTTGATCTGGACACTCATCGTATTTGCCGCCTGCGCTGGTCCGGATATCGCAAAAGATAAGAATATAAGGATTACCACCAGGATGATTTTTCCGAGTCGTATCATGACTTACCTCCACGCCATGAGGCAGTTAAAGAATAAAATTTGATTGGCGCGCCCGGCAAGATTCGAACTTGCGGCCAACGGATTCGTAGTCCGGTACTCTATCCAGCTGAGCTACGGGCGCAAAATGAATTGCATTGAAATTTGCCATGTTAATAGGATATAGTTGAAACAAAGTCAACGTAAAATATATGATGATGATCCTCAGGTCAGTAAGCAGAAATCAATACAGAACATCAATAAACAAAAAAATAAAAATCAATTTTAAATGCCAATTAACGAAGAACCGGATATGCACGAAATATTCATGAAGATTGCCCTTGAAGAGGCAAAAAAGGCTGGACAAAATGGCGAGGTTCCTATAGGTGCTGTACTGGTTACTGAAGATGACAAGATACTTGCGACAACACATAACAGCACTGTTTCACTTTCTGATCCGGCTGCCCACGCCGAAATACTGGCTCTTAGGAAAGCAGGAAACAAATTAAAGAATTACAGATTGTTAAATACGACTCTCTATGTTACGATTGAACCATGTATTATGTGCATGGGAGCCGCAGTTCACGCAAGAATAAAGAGAATAGTATTCGGAACACACGATCCCAAATGGGGAGCGGCTGGTTCTCTGTACAACTTTGCTGAAGACAGAAGACTGAATCATACAATGGATATAGTGTCAGGTATTTGTGAAGAAGAATGCAGGAATCTGATTAAGGAGTTTTTTAAAAAGAAACGAGAATAAGGAGCAAAGTCCGTGTCCAATATAGTTATCGTAGGAACCCAATGGGGAGATGAAGGAAAAGGCAAGATAGTGGATCTTCTTGCCGAATTTGCCGATATTGTAGTCCGGTTTCAGGGAGGTAACAATGCCGGTCATACGATGGTTGTTAACGGCGAAAAATTTATAAGTCACCTCGTACCCTCCGGAATTTTGCAGCAGAAACTATGCATAATCGGAAATGGTGTTGTTGTTGACCCTCAGGTATTGCTTGAAGAAATAGATTATCTTAGGAACAAGGGGATTTCAGTCGGGCCGGATAATCTTATGGTATGTGAAAAAGCACACGTAATTATGCCCTATCACAAGAAAATCGACGTAGCCATGGAAAACAGAAAAGGCGCTTTCAAAATCGGGACAACAGGACGCGGAATCGGCCCATGTTACGATGATAAAGTCTCCAGGAGAGGGATAAGGTTCATAGAGCTTATTGATCCCGATCTTCTCAAAGAAAAGCTTTCCTATATCCTTGACGAAAAGAACTTCATTCTTGAAAAATACCTGTCTTGTGAAGCAATGGATTCAGAGAGTATATTGAATGAATTCAGTTTGTACGCTGAAAGACTGGCTCCCTTTATAAAGAACGTCTCTGTAATAATTAATAACGCGATAAGTGATGGGAAGCAGGTGCTTTTTGAAGGCGCCCAGGGAACACATCTTGATATAGATCACGGAACTTATCCCTATGTTACCTCATCAAATACTGTTTCCGGAAATGCATGTTGCGGTTCAGGTGTTGGACCAAGGGCGATTAACGGCATAATCGGAATTGTCAAGGCATACACCACAAGAGTGGGCGAAGGACCTTTTCCGACTGAACTTTTTGATGAAACAGGAGACTATATACAAAAAAAAGGCGCTGAATTTGGTGCAACTACAGGCAGAAAAAGAAGGTGCGGATGGCTTGACACGGTTATTCTGAGAAATGCCGCAAGATTAAACAGTCTGACAGGTATTGCCATAACAAAGCTTGATGTTTTAGGAGGCATTGAAACTCTCAAAATCTGCACGGGTTATGAATATAACGGCAAAATATTAAGAGACGTACCCGCCGGCATTAAGGTTATGGCAACCTGCAAACCGGTATATGAAGAAATGCCTGGATGGAAGGAAGATATTTCTGGTATCAAAAACCTGAAAGACCTTCCAGATACTACAAGGAGTTATTTAAAAAAAATAGAAAAACTTACTGATATACCAATAGATATTATATCAGTTGGACCAGGAAGAAATGAAACCATAATGCTGAATAATCCGTTTAAATGAGGGTTCAAGGGTTCGAGGATCCGAGGATTCAAATGGCTTAAGCAACCAAATTAAACAGAAACTAAGAACTATAAAGTATCAAAGCTTGTTGACAATAAAATGATTGTGGAATAAATAGCACAACCTGAAAAGTCGGGACGTGGCTCAGCCTGGTAGAGCACAGCGTTCGGGACGCTGGGGTCGCTGGTTCAAATCCAGTCGTCCCGACCATTATTTAGTTTCCATCTGGAAATGGCCCTGTTGAGCGATCTCTGTGTCAATCTGCGGGATTTCTTGTGCGGCATACATGGTGTATGCCTCCGCGCAATCCCTTGATTTTCTTGAGCTTGCCCAAAATTGCCTATTACCGAATTGGAAACGCATTTGTGTCCATAATTTGTTTCCGGATGGACATTATTTAATAAAATTCACAAATATATTCCATTTCGGTCATATTAATCATGATCTCTTTGCATTGTAAGTGTCTTGCTGATTAATCAAAAATACAGACAATCCCGCATATGAACTTCAGTAATTGACTTATAGACGATTCATTAACACATAGTCTCTGTTATGAAAAAGATATTTGGGTTGATATTTAGCAGGTTCAGAAAGATAAGTACTGCGACTCTTTTACTGTTGAGCTTTATCGGTGCCATAACTCTTGGCGCGATGCTGCTAATGCTTCCATTTTCAACAGTATCCGGTAAAATAAAGTTTATAGATGCGCTCTTCACTTCAACCTCGGCTATCTGCGTTACAGGGCTTATTGTTGTCGACACAGGCACCTTTTTCACCCTGACAGGCCAGTTGATCATCCTTGTCTTAATTCAGCTTGGCGGTCTTGGCATTATGACCGTTTCCGTTCTTCTTTTCCAGTTTCTCGGAAAGATAATTTCCTTCAGGCATAGAATGGCCATGCAGGAAACTTTTGCCCATACTCCAAGAAAAGACATATATCGTCTGATAAAATCTATCTTTATTTTTACATTTTTTGCCGAAGCTGTAGGGGTATTTTTTCTTTTTCTTCACTGGTATAAGGAGTATTCTGTCACAACAGCCTTATATCTCTCTGTTTTTCATTCAGTTTCTGCCTTCTGCAATGCAGGATTTTCACTTTTTGAGAACAGCTTTATGAACTATCCCGATTCACTCCTCCTCAATTTCACGATATGCGGACTTATCGTACTTGGAGGAATAGGTTTTCCAGTAGTATATGAAATTTATAATATTCATTCAAAAAAGAGAGCCTGGAAAATAAGCAAGATCTCCGTACACACTAAATCAGTTTTGGCAACAACTCTTATCCTGATTATATCAGGAACCCTTTTCTTCTTTTTACTGGAACAGAACTATTCTTTAAATAGCTTTTCATCTGCGAGCAGCTTTCTACCATCACTTTTTCAGTCAATTACCGCCCGCACAGCCGGTTTCAATACGATTGATTTCTCACAACTCGGAAATGCCACAACATCTCTGATTATATTTTTGATGTTTATCGGTGCATCTCCTGGTTCATGCGGCGGAGGCATTAAAACAACCACACTTTTTGTTCTATTTTCATTAGTCAAAAACAGATTAAGAGGAAATATCAGGGTCAACACTTTCAAAAAAAGTCTCGGTGAGGGAAGCCTCTCAAAGAGTATTTCGATATTGCTGATTTCCCTTTCATTTATAGCGCTGATCTTCTTTCTACTGCTTTTGACGGATCAGCTGGGAAACAGGACAACTGAAAATGCTATTATGTATCGTTCATATCTTTTTGAAGTTGTATCCGCCTTCGGAACAGTTGGCCTTTCAATGGGCGCAACAAATTTACTAAACGGCACTGGAAAACTTCTCATCATTTTTACAATGCTGATCGGGAGAGTCGGCATACTGACATTTTCTTATGTACTGGCCGGAACAAAAGGTTCAGGGGGCCTGGAATATGCCGAGGAAAACATCATGGTCGGATAAAGGGGAATAACATGAAAAGATTTGCCGTAATAGGCCTTGGAAAATTCGGTTTTCACGTTGCAAAAGCGCTTTTTGAAGCCGGGAATGAAGTTGTCGCCGTTGACCAGGATAAAAACAAAATCCAGGAAATAGATCCGTACTGTACAGAAGCTATTGTCATGGACGCAACAGACAAGGAGAGACTCAATGCCCTTGGCCTTGAAAACATGGACAGTGTTATCATAAGTGCGGGAACTAAAATCAGCAACAGCATCCTTATTTGCCTCCACTTGCAGGAGATCGGGATAAAGAAAATACTAGCAAAAGCTTTGGATGATGACCACGCCAAAATTTTGAAAAAAGTCGGTGCAACTGAGATAATCCGCCCTGAAATGGCTATGGCTGTGAGGGTCGCAAGGAGTCTGTCAACCCCCAATATCCTTGATTTTATCCCGCTTGCAGAAGACTATAACCTCCTGCAGGTCGATCCGCCACGGGCCTTTATCGGTAAAACGTTAAAAGAGCTTAACCTTAAAGCAAAGTACAATGTTTATGTAATTGCAATAAAAGAGCTTGTCCCTGAAAACTTCGTACTTGTACCTCCGGCAGACTTTTTGATTAAAGACAGCGATGTGCTAATCATTCTGGGAAAAGAGCAGGATATATCCAGGATTAAGGAGCTTAAATCGGAAAGCTGAATTATATATTACAGGGCTTCAACAAAATCACCAACAGCTTTGTGTACCAAGTGTGAACCTTCACCTGAAACAATGACATGGCGGTTAATGTTTAAAACAACATAGGATTTGTCTTCTGAGCCAAGCAGTTCATACACTTTTCTTGAACCCTTCGGATTTACAACTGGATCGCCATGAGCCTGTATTACAAGAGCAGGAACCTTAATAGAAGGAATCTTCGGTTCGATTGATTCCATGAACCGCTCCAGCTCCCTTATGCCTGAAACAGGATTTCTTGAATAATTTATATGAGGATTTTCAGGATTGTTTTCTACGAAGACTTTTTTTGCCCCTTCGCGGTGAAACCTGTCCATCAGACGGTTCCAGGCATCAATTGCAGGAACAAATTTTGAAGAAAAATCCTTTAGTTTCAAAGGAGGGCATATTGCAAAAATTCCAGTTAAGTTGGGTATCCTTGTCGCAAGTTCGAGCGCAAGGCCGGCCCCATTTGAAAAACCACCCGCCACAACCCTGTTACATATAGTCGTTAATATTGCATACCCATCATCAACCGATTTTATCCATTCCTGATATTTTCTTCCGGCAAGATCATCGGGAGAAGTTCCGTGACCCTTTACACGGGGAGCATAAACCCATATGCCCCTGTCTCCCAGGTATTCCGCAAGTTCCCTGACTTCATGAGGAGCAGCCATGTAACCGTGAACGAGCAATACACCAAGTTCTTTTTTCTTCCCTTTTACCAGCAGATGCCTTCCGATCTCCTTTTTTTTGGATTCCCCTTCAATATAAAACGTATTATAATCCTGAATGAATTCCTTTTCTGCTTTTTCTAAGAGAAACTTTACAACTCTGTGTTTTATCCAGAATCCGGTTTGCAAAGAAATAAGACGGATACGCCGCTGAAGGTTTGTTAAAGGTTCTACTTCGTTGGCCATGACTGCAACGGGGTTTTCAATACGAATCCGGTGGAAATCAAAGGGAAGAGTTAGTTTACGTGTATCTTTTGTAATCGTCTTGCCATTCCGGGTAACAATCCCCTTTTTTTCAGCCATTGATATGAAGTCCCTGTATTTGCCGTAACGGTCATCTGTAAGAAGAGGCACCTGGTCATCCATAAGGCTCCTGTGAAAAAAACAGCCCGAATCCTTTAAGTCAAGGGTTGCGATGAGAAAAATCCTTCTTATTAAATCATCTTCATTTATTTTTTTAAAGGGCATCATCATCAAAAGCGAGGCAAAAAGATGATCATGATTAACTGTAGTCATGCTGTAAATACAAGACATATATCTTTGCATTATTTTCAGAGCAGCTTTTTTCATGAGAGGTTTTGATGGTATCGGATCATCAAAATTTACCTGTTTTTTATTTGTAATATCATTATTTATCAAATAATTATTAGTATATTCCTTTATATCAATAGGTTTTCCAAACCTGATGTCAATATCGACTCCTGATAAAAGCATGGTGCCTTCGGTCATTATCTCTTCCATAACCCGTTCGGGTATATCACGGACAAGATTTCCCGACAGCCTGCTGAGACTGTTTTCATAAGCTCTGACCGGATAATATGTAATGTTTACCGGAACAATGAATGTTTTTTTTGAAAGGACGGGATCTATTGATTCTATATTAAACAAACCGGATATACGTCTTGCTTCATCAGGCATTATCTCTATCATTTTCTTTAAGCGTTGCCGGTAAAATTCTGTTCTTAATGCAAGGGTAGCGGCCCCTGTGTGCGGCGGGTTTTTTCCTCCCGCGTTTGCAATCATGAATCTGCCTTTTTCAACAATCTTCTTGCTTTTTACCATTTGACCTTCAGGATAAATTATCCACGATGCCTCTCCAGTGAGAAGGCTTTTTACTATAAGGCGGTCTCTATGCGGATCTCTTGTTGAAACTGCTCCGACCTTTTCAAGAAAATCGCCAAAAGCGCCTTTGAAAAGAGAAAAATCAGCAAGTGACCATACCGGAACATTCTTTGTGAGGTTATGAATATGATATGGAAGCAACAAAGTCTCTATCCGTGTGAAGTGATTTATCACGAAGATAATAGAGCCGTCTGGTATATTCTCTTTTTCGTGGATAAATATTTTTGCCTTCGACAGGTTTGAAAGGGTTTTTATTGCAAACCCAGCAAGTTTATAAGCAAAAGGATTCATGGTTATCCCTGTCTGAAAACTCCATACTTCAGAGTATGAAATTATAAAAATTGTTCTCACACAAAGATCACGGAGAACACAAAGAAAAACCTGCATATTTTCAATAAATCGTCCTTCGTGTCTTTGTGTCTTCGTGTGAAAAATTGATTTTTGCAAGAGCGTCATTGTTGACATTTAATATAGATACAGATTAATATTAATCATAAAAAAAATAAAGAATTTTTCTGGAGGGTTAATCGTGTATTCAAAAATACTTATTCTTCGTTTTCCCCAATCCGAAGTCCAAAAACCAATAGTCTGCAATCTGGCCAGAAACTATGATCTGATTTTTAATATATTGAACGCAACCATTCTGCCCCGCAAGGAAGGGGTTATGGTACTTGAGCTTTCAGGCTCACGAAAAAATTTCAATGATGGCGTACAATATCTCAAAAACCAGGGAGTGGTAGTACAAAACGCCTCTCAGGAAGTAAAACGGGATAATGATAAATGCACTCACTGCGGAGCCTGTACGGCCGTTTGCCCGACAGGCGCACTGTCAATTAAAAGGCCTGAAATGATAGTCAATTTTGATCAGAGCAGATGCAGTATCTGCGAATTGTGCGTTCCAGCCTGCCCTCCCCGCGCAATGAAAATACGTCCGATAAACAATTCTTTTTTTTAAATGAAGAAAAAAACTGCCATTGCAATAAGCGGTGGGATTGACTCACTCGTAGCCGCCTACCTTTTAAAAGAAAAAGGGGACGAGGTATTCGGAATACATTTTATTACAGGTTTTGAAAGCCTTCCTCATGATTTGTCATTAAACAGTCAGGCCTCTTATGAAAAATCTATTGCTGAAATTACCGGACATGTGATTGAAAAAATATCAAAAGTTGCCCGGCAACTTGATATACACATAGAAGTATTGGATTGCAGCAAGGACTTTAAAGCAAAAGTAGTTGATTATTTTTCACAAACCTATCTCGCCGGAAAAACTCCAAATCCATGCCTTGTTTGCAATCCTTCTATCAAGTTTGGAACGGTTTTTAACTTTGCACGGAAAATGGGGGCTTCATCGCTTGCAACAGGACACTATGCCGGAAGTATAATTGATAACACAGGCAGGTATCACCTGATTAAAGGTGTTGATACAGAAAAGGACCAATCATATTTTCTTGCTTTTCTCAGCCAGGAACAACTTTCGCACGCAGTATTTCCTCTTTCTGAATTAACAAAAAAGGAGGTAATAAAACTTGCGCAAAAAAAAGGACTTAATCCGTTTATAAATAAAGAAAGTCAGGATATATGCTTTGTTAAGGACAAGAACTATGTTGAATTCCTTAATCGAGAAAGAGTTATTAAGTCCAGACCGGGGGTAATCGTCAACAAAAATGGCGAAATACTCGGAAGCCACAAGGGGATTCACAACTTTACAATCGGACAACGACGGGGAATTAACTGCCCTGCGTCAAAACCTTATTATATACTTGGCATAGACGCGGGAAAACATACTGTTGTTGCCGGATCAAAAGAAGAACTTCTTACCAGTGAGTGTCATTTGATAAACATTAACTGGGTGGCAGAAAAATATTTATCTCCGGTTAAAATTCACACCCGGATCAGGCACCGGAGTCAAGAAGTTTCATCTCTCCTGTTTCCCGGAGCCGATAATACGGCAACAATAAGATTTGATACCCCTCAATCGTCAGTGACTCCGGGACAGGGTGCAGTATTTTACCTTGGAAATGAAATCCTGGGAGGAGGTTTCATAGATAATGCCTAAATTTACTACGGCAACTCTTGGATGCAAGGTGAACCAGTGTGAATCAGAATCAATTGCACAATATCTTGCCTTATCAGGGTGGACAAACGCCCGGAACGGAAGTTGCGCTGATCTGTGTATTATCAACACATGTACAGTTACTCACAAAGCCTCCATGCAGTCAAGGCAGGCTATACGGCATGCCATGCGCCTGAACCCCGGTGCTCAAATCATAGTTACGGGTTGTTATGCTGAAACAGAACCGGATGCATTAAAAAAAATTAAAGGAATAGACAGGATAATCGGGCAAAATGAAAAACACAGAATTTTTGAAATAATAAAGAATGAAATTAATATAAAATACCCCTCACCATTTGTATGCGAAAAAGGTATTTCAAAAAATGGATTCATGCCGGCTCCCGCTGTACATTCCGGTGGCAGGAGCAGGGCATTTCTGAAGATACAGGATGGATGCAACTCCTTTTGTTCATATTGTATTGTGCCATACGCGAGAGGCAAAAGCCGCAGCATGCCGGTCGAAACAGCAATTGAAAGCATAAAAAATCTCAGGGAAGCCGGATATCTTGAAGTCGTTCTGTCCGGCATTCATCTTGGGCGATATGGCATTGATCTTACCCCCGAAACAAGCATCTCTTCCTTTCTTGGCCTGATAAACGATTTAAAAATCATAAAGCGGATACGCTTAAGCTCCATTGAACCCAACGAACTGTCTCCGGAGATTATCAAACTTGCTGCAGGTTCGGACAGCATCTGCCGCCATTTTCATATACCCCTTCAGAGCGGAGATGATGATATTTTAAATAGAATGAGAAGGCCCTATACGCGTGAATTTTTTAAAACCGTTGTAAAAAAAATAAATGAATCAATGCCTGATGCCTCTATAGGAGTTGATGTTCTTGTGGGCTTTCCAGGAGAAACTGATTCAGCTTTTGATAACACTTATTCACTTATTGAAGAACTGCCTGTCAGTTATCTGCATGTATTTCCCTTCTCACCGCGCAACAAAACTCCTGCAAACTCTTTTCCGGAAAGGGTTCCGGCAGATATTGTCAAGGAACGATGTGCCAGAATGCGCAGGCTGGGCAATTTGAAAAAAATCAATTTTTATCAAAAAGCTGTAGAAACAATTGTCGATGTGCTTGTTGAAAATAAACGAGATGCTTCAAATGATCTCTTAAAAGGAACCTCTTCAAATTATCTTTCGGTTCTTTTACACGGTGAAGACAGAATCAAGAATAAGATAGTCAAAGCAAAAATCGACAGGATAGCCGGAAGTTTTGCAATCGGAACTATATGTTCTTAATAATTGATGTTGACGATTCACCATTATAAGTTGCACCGGAAAGGGTTTTCATATATTATTAAAAGAAATTTTTGCCTTCAAAGCTCTCTAATGAGAGCCAAGCGATATAAATCAATTGAAGGAGCTAACGTATATGAGCGACATCGCTTCCAGCGGAATAAGTATAAGGAATAAAATAAAGGAGGCCGAAACCTATTATTCCATGGGAATGCTCGGTGATTCCCTGAATATATACGAGCAGATACTTGCAAACAGCAATACCATGGCAGATCAAAATGAATTGGCACAGATCAGGGAAAGAATCCTCCAAATTAAAAAAGACCTGTCATTGAACAACATAACAAAACAGTCTGCAAATTTAACAGACGCAAAATTGTTTTTGATACAGAAGACCATGTCGACCCGGGGAAGCATAAAAGATATAATAGATAATGCCGCTGCGCTTAAAGAGCTTGGACTAATAAGAGAGGCCGCAGTCGAATATGAAAAACTTCTGAAAGCCGACTATTCGGAAGATGGATATACGCCGGTTCGTATTGTTACCGAACTCCTTTCAAACCTCTTAAACATTGCCCCCCACACAGATGTAATCACGAAAGCTGAAAACATTATAAATGAATACAAGCTTTCAAACCGCGATGCTTCACAGATAAAATTATGGTTAGGATCTCATCTGGATAAAAAAGAGCACAAAGAGCTCGCAATTTCATTGTACAAAAGCGCCCTGAATCTCGATCCTGAAAATACCGAAATATCAAATGTGCTTAATTCCGTTCTTTCAACTCTTTCTTACAATTCGAAGTTTGATTACCTTCTCAATTCTTCTATTGTAAACCCTGATCAGCTTCAACACGCTCTTGCTAATTCAAGAAAAACAGGCAAGAGCGTTGAAATGGTGCTGATTGAGAGTTTTAAGATAAAGAAGCAGGATCTGGGTAAATCACTCTCCATGTTCTATAATTGTCCTTTCAAAGAGTTTGATCCGGACATACCTACCCCCGTAGAACTCATCAGCAAATTAAAAAAATCCTTTCTTCTTCACTATACATGGGTTCCTTTAAGCTGGGGGAAAAATTATCTGGAGATTCTTGTCGATGATCCCAGGGACCTTAGAAAAACTGACCATATCAGAGCATTGATGGCAAATCAAAAATTGCGTTTTTCAGTCGGGATCAGAGAAGACATTGTCAAATATATAGAGCGTTTTTTTTCAGCCGACAAATCTTTAGAATCAATTGAAAACACCGTCGATAATATTGACAGTTTCATACCGGATGTTTCTTTCGAAGTTGAAGAAGATGCAGAAATTGAAATGGATATAGTAGACGAATCATCAAGCCAGGTTGTTAAGCTTGTTGATCAGATCCTTATAACGGCATTCAGGAAAAAAGTATCCGACATACATATCGAACCTTCCCCTATAATCAAAAAGACAATAATACGATTCAGAATGGACGGTGTCTGCCATGAATATCTTCAGGTCCCCAACACTATGGCTCCAGCAATTCTTTCCAGGTTGAAAATAATGGCAAATCTTGACATATCTGAAAGGCGGCTTCCACAGGATGGTAAAATAAAAATCAAACGTAAAGGTGTTCCTTCATTTGAACTGCGAATGTCGACCATGCCTACTGCAGGTGGATTCGAAGATACAGTATTAAGAATTCTTGCCAAAGCTGGCGCCATGAGACTTGATGAAATGGGACTGAATGACCGAAATTTAACAATCATGAAAAAAATCATATCTCAGCCTTATGGGCTCATCCTTGTTGTCGGACCAACAGGTTCGGGCAAAACAACTTCTCTTCATTCGGCACTGGGACATATAAATAAGCCCGAAATAAAAATATGGACTGCAGAGGATCCGATCGAAATTACACAGTCCGGGCTGCGCCAGGTTGAAGTTAAACCAAGAATTGGACTTGATTTCGCGAGAGTTATGCGCGGCTTCCTGCGTCTTGATCCGGATGTTATTATGATTGGTGAAATGCGTGACAAAGAAACAGCCTCTATAGGTGTCGAGGCTTCCCTGACCGGACACCTTGTGTTTTCGACGCTTCACACAAACAGTGCTCCTGAAACTGTGACCAGGCTTCTTGACATGGGTCTCAATCCGCTCAATTTTTCGGATGCTTTCCTTGGCGTTCTCGCCCAGAGACTTACAAGAAGATTATGCGTGAACTGCAAAAAAGCCTTCAATCCATCAAGAGAAGAATTCGAGGAAATTGTATCTTTATATGGCATGGAACAATTCAAATCTACAGGAATTGCATATTCCTCTTATCTTACTCTCTATCGTTCCGCAGGGTGCGAAGTTTGTTCAGGATCGGGATATAAAGGCCGAATGGGAATACACGAACTCATGGAAGGGACTCCCGTTATGAAAGGACTGATTAAAAGAGCGGCAAATACGGAAGAACTTTTTGTACAGGCTTACAAAGATGGAATGAAGACCTTGAAGCAGGATGGAATTGCCAAGGTTTTTGAAGGTCTGACAGACATAAATGAAGTCAAGAGAGTTTGTATAAATTAGCCTTGCAAGAGCAAACCAATAATCCGGGTGAACAGATGCAAAAAACTGCTTTAGTAGTGGATAATGATTTTTTTTTCGTGGAGTTTTTAGGAGAACTGCTTGAACAAAAAGGTTATAAAGTAATCAAGGCATATGATGGGAAAGAAGGGATTTCAAAGATTGAAGCCGAGAAGATCGATTTAATGTTTGCAGATATTATCATGCCAAAGATTAACGGACCTGAACTTATAAAATTTGTCCGCATGAAATATTCAGACAATTGTTTTCCGATTATTGCAGTATCAGGAATACTAATCGAGCATCTGGGAGCTCTGGATAAAATAGGCGCGGATTATTATATCGCAAAGGGCCCGATAGAAAAAATGGCGACAATGTTTAATGATTTTATGAACACGATCGAAAGTAATTCCGTATTGCCTAATGTTATAAGCAGTATCATTGAATCAGGCACTATTTTTCCAAGACGTGAATCTGTTGACCTTATTGATTCGCTCCATTTCCAAAAATCAGTTATCGAATGCATAGGGATCGGGGTAATAATTCTTGATTCTGATACAAGAATTATGGAAGTAAACCATCTAGTTACAAGAATATTAAATAAGTCTTACCCTGAACTCTTGAACCGCTCTATCATCTCAATCTTTCCGAATGAAAAGCAAAAAATTATTAACGCATTAAAAGAGACAGTGCATAACAAGGAGCTTGATAAAACGGAATTGATTGCTACGGTGGATTCCAATAAAATCAGGGTAATTGTATCACAGTTGATTGTTGAAGATAATAAAGTAGGATGGATACTGGCATTGGAGGATTACGGAAAATGGAAAGAACTAGTATAAAAAATAAACTGATATTGTACTTTTTGCTCCTGTTGCTGGTTGTCCTGGTTGTTGCCGGATTGATAAATCATGTAACAAAGAATTTTATCACTGCTCAAGGGATTACAATGGCCCTGGCAATGGGAATTGGCACAATCTTCGGAATAATGTTCTCTGAATCAATCTTAAAAAGGCTCAATAACCTGAGCAATGCCGCAAGAGAAATAAGCAACGGAGATCTGTCGCGGGAAATCAAGATAACATCGTCTGATGAAATCAGGGATCTCGAAGAAATATTTTCTTTGATGGTCAACCACTTAAGGCTTCTCCTCTATGACATGAAAAATGTTTCACTGAAAATCCATGAAACTAATTCGATACTCACACGACTCGCAAAGAAACTTCTCCAGAGCAGCAATGAAATTGATGTAACAGCAAAATCAATCGCGACAAGTTCTGCAGAACAAACTCAAATTGTACAAAAGGTAACACAAAAACTGGAAAGAGGCATTAAAGTAATGGATGAACTTGTTAAACAATCCTCCAATACGATTTCAAAGGTTGATGCAGCAATCCAAAAGACTCAAAGGGGTGAAGCAAACGCCCGTGATACACTCGATCATTTAGAGCTTGTGCTCAAACAAATGAGCGACTACGCACAACAGGTATCACGTCTTCCCGACAAGGTTGAAAAAATTAAAGTTATAACAAATGTTATGGAAGCCATAGCTCAAAAGACCGACCTTCTTTCTTTGAATGCTTCGATCGAAGCAACAAGAGCCGGAGAATCTGGAAAGGGTTTTGCCATAGTTGCGGATGAAATACGGAACATGGCTGAAAACTCAAAACAATCATCCCAGACAATAACGAAGCTCGTTGAAAACATTCTTGAAGACAACAAGATGCTAAAAGAATACCTGATGAAAAATCAAAGTGATATAAATGAGGGAAGAAAAATAATCAAAGGCATAGTTCAGACATTCAGCGAAACTCTGTTTGGTGTTAGAGAAATTTTTGAAGAAACAAAAGGCATGGGTGAGGTAACTGCCAGACAGGCTGAAGAGTTGAGAAGTTTTACCGAGAATTTCAAGGAGCTTTCAGGTTTCGCCCACAAGAATTATGAATCTACACAAAAAACTACCATTGCATCTAAGAATCAGAAAACTGAAGTAATAAGGATCGCAAACGCTATAAGATTGCTGGATAAACTCTCTGAAACTATGATACAAACCCAGCAACATTTCAAACTTCCCGAAAAATCTGAACGTTCAAACGACGAACCTCCGGAAGAAAAAATACAATGAAAATTTTTGTTTTCAAAGTCAAAGACGATTTCCTTGGAATAGAATCGCAATATATACACAGAATAATCGATGATTCAAAAATAACACCAGTATGCCTCACTCCGGAGTGCTATGAAGGATTATTGTATTACAGAGGTGAACTTTTTGATGTAATAAACCTTACATCCTTTCTCGGATATCCTAAAAAGGAAAATATCGAAATTCAGCGTATTATCATTATCAAATGGGGCAATAAAAAAATGGCTATAATACCTGATGATATTATCGGTATGATCTGGATGGAGGATGATTCTGAAAATCAAACCGCTTGTTATTACGGAAACAAAGTTGTGAGGCTTTTAAATCCGGATAATGTCTGGAAAAAATTAACAGGGCTTTCCTATGGATCTCGCAAAATATGAGAAAATTTTTTCTCGGGAATCGGACAAGTATCTTAAAGAACTTGATGATTTATTATTACATGTTGAAAAGGATTTATCAAATCGCAGCCTTTGGACTGAAATTCACGGTAAAATCCATTCCATCAAAGGAATGGCAAGAGCCCTTAGTTTCAATAAAATTTCTGATCTGTGCCATTTAATAGAAGACTGGTGCCTAAAATTTCAACAGGGCGTCAGTTCGTGTTCTGCCGATTCCGTCCAGCTTATCTTTGACGGTTCAGATATCCTTCGTTCTCTTGTTTCAAAAAGCGGCAGGATTGAATTACTTGAAGACCAGAAACTATATAACAACATAATCTCCAGATTCCAAAAACCGCCTGAAGAAGTTACGGATAAAAATCAAAACCAGCAATCTTTTGTAATTCCTGCTGCCCAGCCTAGATTAACAAGCATCGATCATGTCAAGATACGGTATTCTTATATTGAAGAACTTCTCGGTCTAACACAGGAGATTCAGCTTCTGGCAAAAAGGTTCCCATTATTGTCGGAAGATAAACTTTCCTCCGGTTTAAAAAATTGGGTTGATCATTATACTACACTTATGAAAACCCTGTATTTCCAGCTGACGCAGCTAAGACTCATGTCTTTCGGCGATTTCGCGGATTTGTTCCGGAAAAGCATCAGAAACATAGCCAAGGAATACAATAAGAATATTTATGTTGAAATACTCGGAAACGAAATCCAGGCCGATATCACAATACTTGAGCGTCTCAGAGAGCCGATGATACACATATTCAGAAATTGCATTGCGCATGGAATTGAATCACCGGAAGAGAGAATCAACAAAAATAAACCTGCCGAAGGCAGAATTACAATTGGAGCAAGAAGTGAGAAAGAAAATCTTTATATTATAATTCGGGATGATGGGAGGGGAATAAACAAGTCATCAATTATACAACATCTCAAAGAAAAACAGCTTGTTACTGATTATGACATCAACAATATGACAGAAAATGAAATCTTCAACACTATTTTAAGCCCTGATTTTTCTTCAGCGAAGGAAACTACCGATCTGTCTGGAAGAGGCATAGGCATGAGCGTAGTCGCACAGGCGATTGACTACATGGGAGGTTCATTATCCATTTCTTCGGAACAAGGCAGACAAACTGAATTTACTATAAAACTGCCTGTTTCCCTTTCAGTTATTTATGCAATAATATTTACTCTTGGAAAACATACTCTTGCCGTACCGACTCTGAATGTAGAATCAATAGGAAGATTGTCCGACGGTTCTGAAGATAATACGGAATCATGTTATGACTTAAGAAAACATCTTGGAATCACAGATTCTGAAAAAAGATTATCTAATTTTCTGAGTCTTAAATATGCAAAGCCTCCTGTAAGCTCCATCTCTGAAAGCAACAGCCTTAAACTGCTGGCCGATAATATAATCGGTAACAGGCCCCTGATGGTACTGCCTGCCGGAGAACTTCTTTCTAAAATAAAGCTTTTTTCAGGAATAGGCATCATGGAAAATGGCGATATTTCCATACTTCTTGATGTAGATAACCTTCCATAGTTTTCTTTGCTTTCAGACTTCTTGCCTGCACTGCCCACATTCTGTTTCAGAATGGGTACTATCCGGCTAAAAAAAGGCTCAATGACGGAATATATGTAACCAGAAAAAGGAAAAATATCATAAGAACAAGATAGGGGATAGAGGCTCTGTAAAGTTGTGTTACCGGCTTATTGAATTTCAGGCTGGCTATAAACAGGTTTATTCCGACAGGCGGTGTCGAATATCCAATTTCAAGATTTAAAAGAAAAATGACGCATAAATGAACCGGATCTATACCATACTTCATCGCAACAGGAATTATTATAGGAACGATAATTATAATTGCGGAAAAAATATCCATGAGACAGCCGGCAACAAGAAGAAAAACATTCAAACCGGCAAGAAAAAACAGCTTGTTTTCAGTTAAATCAACAAGAAATGATAAAAGGCGGCCGGGTATCTCTTCATCAACGAGGTATCCTGTAAATCCCAGAGCAACTCCTAAGATGACAATAATAGCGCCCGACACGATGGTGCTTTCGATTATTATTTTCGGCAACTGTTTAAAAAAATCTACCTCTTTTAATATCAGGCATTCAACTATAAGCACGTAAACGAGAACAAGCGCCGAAACTTCTGCTATTGTTACAAACCCTCCATAAACTCCCAATATTATTAAGAAGATCACAGGCCAATCCCAGATTCCTTCTTTTAATGCAATTTTCACATCTCTTAAACTTGCCTTTTTTAATACTATATGCTTTTTAGTTTTTTTTATAAGATATTCATGAAAAAATGAATAAACTGAAAGAATTGCTATAAGAAGTATTCCGGGGATAAGAGCAGCCCTGAAAATCCTTGCTATATCTATCTGCGCAACAACACCATAGAGAATAACAGGAAGACTGGGCGCAAACAAAAGGCCGAGGCTTCCTGATGTAGTTAATAACCCCAATGAAAAATTTTCTTCATATTCCTGCGCCCGAAGAACAGGATATAAAACCCCTCCTATTGCAACAATAGTTACACCACTTGCGCCGGTTAAGGCGGTAAAAAAAGCGCAAGAACCAAGGGCAGCTACTGCTATACCTCCAGGCAGACGGCCGGTTAAAGAACGTATTAGATTCGTGATCCGTTTAGGAGCACCTGTTTCGGCAAGCAAACATCCGGTGAAAGTAAATAGAGGCAGAGCAACAAGTACAGGCATCGAAGCAAGCCTGTTCATCTCAATCACTATTGCCTGGATAGAGGAAAAGTCTTTGTCTATAAAATAGAAACTAACTATCGATAATCCCGCAATAACCGTAAACAACGGAGTTTCGATCAGTGCAAAAATTAATATTCCCGAAATAATAAAAGCCATTATATTCATGTCGCAAAAATAATAACCGGGTAAAAGTATTTTATACCGCCCTGCCCTTTTGAGGATAATCGCGAAGCATCCATGTAAAATACCTGAAAAATGAAATCGCAAAGAAGAGTGGAAATATCACAGAAAACAATCCTTTACTTCCAAAAATATGAATCTCGTTTTCAACAAATCGGAGTGATGAATAGAACAGAATGCCCATCACTGCCATACCAAAAAGAGAGACAGCAATGTTTGCGTGATACCGGCATGCTTTGGGGCAAAGCCTGAGCACAAACTCAAGTTTTATATGCCGCCTGTTTTTTAATGCAAGAGAAGATCCGGCTAATGAAAGCCACAATACCACGGCAGGAGCAGCCTCATATATCTCTTCAAATGAATAATTGATTATATTCCTTGAAAGTATATTCAATGTTATAAGAAAAACAAGCAGGGAGAATAAAAATATTACAAGGTATTTTTCGAGCTTTTCCAGAAAATCATCTATCTTTTTAATAAGCTGCATAAATTATATCAATCCATCCTCCAGCCAGCAAAGTAAAAAAATAAAAAGTGGTTAATCATGGTCATTTAGCAATTTTACGTGTTTCCCTGTACCCTGTTAATATCTCCTGAACCCTGTTAAACAAATCTTTCGAATAAAGTTCAGGAATGTTTATTTCGTAAGTTTTCTTTGCATTCTCTTCAAAAGAATAAACTTCCTTTTTTGAAGGCAAAACAAATTTAACCCCGGACTCTTTGAGAATTTCTCTTGCTTCATCATTGTCACGTCTTGTCAGGCGAACCAATTCAGCACAATATTTCTTTGCAGCCTCTTTTAATATTGACTGGTTCTTTTCAGATAACTGCTCAAATGTCTTTTTGCTCATAAGTAATGCACCCGTCGAATTAACCATGGGATAATCGAGCATGTTTTTTATTTTGGTGTACCACTGGAAAGCAACCGCCGCAAGAGTCGGGGAATAAAATGAATCTATCATACCGGTTTCAAGTCCTGTGTTTACATCGGCAAGATGGAGCGGAAAAGTCTTTATTCCAAAAGTGGAAAAAAAGGTCTGGGCTACAGGATCTCCCTTCCATACCCACATCTTGATCCTCTGTAAATCATCCTGTTTTGATATTTCATGCGAAGAAAAAAAGTATACGAAACCGGCTTCGGCAAACCCCAGTAGAATATACCCCTGTTTTTCAAAATCATATGCGAATTCTTTGTAAAGCCTCTCCTTTACTAAATCAATTTCCTCATAGCTTTTATAAAGGAGCGGCGCTTCCAAAATCCGAATTTTCGGTAAAAGAACTCCGAGTCCTACACCTGAAAATCCAGCTGCATGTATTCGTCCGGCCTGTATTTTCCTTATTACGTCGAGCTCGTCGCCACTGATTCCACCGGAATAAACTTTTAAATCTATTTCCCCGCCTGTTTTTGCTCTAACTTCATCGACCATCCTGCGCAGAGTATTTGTCCAAGTGCTTCCTTCCGGTGTAACAAGGGCGATTTTTATTACTGTTTTGTCAGCGTTAACTGAAGAACCTGAAAAAAGCAGGAGTGAAAAAACAAATATGCATATCAGGAGACGAAAATTCATCCTCATTTTCTTTTGGCCTTTTCAATCAAAAAAATAATCAATACCTTCAAGATATATTTTTGCCTTTTGAGCAGCAATCTTATTATAGAAAATAGTTTTCTTTTGCCCGACTGAGTGATTTAAAATATTATTCATGATTTTCTCAAATTTTTCCTTTTCATGTTTTATAGACAGGTAATATCTGGCAAAAAATAAATCGGCAAGAAGAAATGGTCCATCCCTGCGCTCTTTTAATTTTTTGTAATGAAAAAGGGAAAGATCCAGTTTCTCCTCCGAGTATGGGGGTAAAGACGAATAATATGTCATAAGAATTAGATGCGGGCCTCCGAAAAAATAATCGGGATCAAGCTCAATAATACGTTTCATAATTTTTTCAATGAGGTAAGCCTTTGAAAGTAAAAGCACTGAATCCCGGTTATTATTGATAAGTGAGCTTAAATTAAAACCATACCAGAAAAGCGCCCGGACATCTTCTTTGCTCATGGTTATTAATAAGCTTTCAGCCGATTCAGGAATCTTTAATTTTTCAACTGCCCCGGGATGCCTTGACTCTATTGCTCTGAGGGCATATTCAGCCCCTCTTGAGTAATATCTGTTTACACTTTCCTTTATGAGGTTATGCCCGGATAAAAGAGAGTTGCTCTTTCCGATAAGAGAAGATTCGAGTTTACCCTCAAAAAATCCGAAAGAGTAGGCTGCATAAAGTCTGGATAGAAGAACAAGTATCTTATAATTACCCGGGTCGTTTTCAAGGATAACCTCAAGTATTTTTATATTCCCTGGAATACTCTTCTCCACCATTTCAAGATCATCATCCTGTTCGAAAGCAACTGCACCAGTCTCAGAAATATTTGATATTTCATTTACAATCATTATGCGTGTTGAACAAGATGACAGGCTGACAACCAGGATAATTGATAAAAAAAGGCGGCATAAGAAATACACTCTAATCCTCCTGCTAATTGGCTCAGTTATTCTTTAATTCCTGCGATGGAACAGAAACAAAACTGATCATGTGAGACCGGCCCTCAAATGATGCGCCTTCCTTGATATCAATGGAACAGGCTGAAATATCGCCCTGAATTTTTCCTGAGGGCTTAATTACAAGCTGATGACGAGCAAAAACATTTCCTGAAATCTTTCCAAGTACAGATATGTTATCGGCTTCCACATCGGCCTCAATAACTCCGGTACTTCCCACTGTAATATCGCCTTTCAAACTGATCAGACCCTTTATGAAACCTTCAACAATTATATTTTCATTGCCGTTTACATTTCCATCAACTCTCAAATTCCTGCTTATAAATGAAGCCGTTTTGTTTGAAATAAAATCTTTAGCATCCTCAACAACTCCAGCCTGAGTATTTTTTCTTATTTTTTTGAAGTTAAAATTTCCATTATTTTCAGATAAATTATCAGACTCCGAGTTACCGCTCATTCTTGCTTCACCATCAAACACGGCTCCATCTTCAACAGATAGCCGTTTTGCGGTTATAACACCTTTTATCTTTGCAGTCTTTTCGAGGCATATGCGTTCTGACGCAAAAACAGTTCCCTCAATAAAACCACTTACAAATATTTTTTCAGCATGAATTTTACCATTTATCTTAGATGAATCACCTATTTTGATATCTCCTGACAATTCGATTTCACCGTTTATTGAACCCATTGTAATAATATTATCAATTCCTGAAACAATCCCGGTTACAATTAAATTTTTACCCATATAGGAGGTTCCGTTCGGAAGGGTTACCTTCTCGGTATCAAAAGAATATTTTTCTCCAATTTTTTTCTTTTTAAAAAACAGCATTATCTTCTCCTATAATGCCACCTTTTTAAATATTATAATATTGTGAAGCTCCCCGCCGCAGAGAGGACGGGGATGCGAGCGCTGTTTCGGTTCAAACTCTCTCCGCAAGACTCAATCGGGCTCAAAAGAATCTCTACATAGTTAATGAGCACCATTTGGGTTTGATTTCCAGAATATACCAGCAAATTGCAAAAATCAATGTATTACAAAATAGTGCTTTGTGTTATAACTCAAAAAAACTGTTTTTATTGAAAATAATTCCTGTAACTATTGATAGGCTCGTAAAAATCCCCGCTTCTGGCTGAGCGGGAGCAAAAAAGTTCCCGTCTTGAACAAATATGCAATTGTTTCCATGTTATTTATTATAACAAAAGGAGATTTTATGCTGAATCTTTATGCTGCCAAATGGTGTATACACTGTAAAAAAACTGATGAGTATTTGAAAAAAAATAATATCGGATACAATTATATTGATATTGAAGCTCAATCAGATGATATCGTAAAGAAAGTTATTGATGCAAATGGAGGATTTGACTGGGTTGTTCCAACACTTGAATACAAAGGTATCTGGCGCAAGGGGAAAATATTCAATGAAACAGAATTAACTGCTGATTTAAAGAAAATGGGGGTTTTGGAATAAAAATCATTTCACAGAGTTTAACTGGAAAAATAAAAAAATTATATTTGTGTCTTATCGTGAAAATGTACGATACTTTTGGTTTCATCTTGCAATAACCGGGAGTGTAAAGTGAAAGAAGAAGAATTCAATCCGCCTCTATTTTTAAGAAATCCCCGTATTCAGACATACCTTGCAAGCAGCAGGGCTAGGGCAAAGGGTAATAACTCCATGCTTGATGCTTCGAAAGAAGTTGTTATCGATACAGGAACAGGCGTGCGTCTCCTTGCCGGTTATTCACAGAATAAAAGCACCTATTCGAAAGGGACTGTGCTGCTTTTTCATGGGTGGGAAGGTAGCATCGAGTCAGCCTATATTTTAAGCGCAGGAAGATTTCTTTTTAACAATGGTTTTTCTGTTTTCAGATTAAACTTCAGGGATCACGGGAAAAGTCATCATCTAAACAAGGGGCTTTTTTATGCAACCTTGATTGACGAGGTGTTTGCCGCTGTGAAAATTGTATCTGAAATTACAGGCAATTCCCCTTTATTTCTTGCCGGATTTTCTCTCGGAGGAAATTTTGCTCTCCGGATAGGGCAAAAGAATTCAAAAGAGCCCGTAATGAATTTGCGCCATATTGTCAGCGTTAGTCCTGTTATAAATCCGGATAAAGCGACAAATGCCATAGACAGTAATATAATTATAAGAAGATATTTTCTTCTAAAATGGCGGCGCTCATTATCATTAAAACAGAAGCTGTATCCAGAACTATATGATTTCAGAGAAATTATTCCCTTAAAATCTTGCCGCAGCATCACTGACAGGCTCATAGAGAATTACAGCAGCTACAAAGATGCGAACGAATATTTTAACCGCTACGCCATAACAAACAGCACTTTAAACGATATCAGAATACCAACAACCATAATAACTTCAAAAGATGATCCTGTCATACCCATTGACGATTTTTACAGCCTCAATGCAAAAGAGCCTGTAAACTTTATAATTCACAGTCACGGAGGCCATAACGGATTTATCAATAACCTTTCATTTGACTGCTGGTACGAAGAAAAAATGATACGGCTTTTTGAAAAATAAATGGCTTTGTTGGTGTGTATTGACTGGGACTGCACGGAATTGAATAGAATTATGACATTTACTGTAATTTAGGTTAAATGAAAGATATCTGGCTATAATAATTCACAATTATAAAACGGATATAATACATATCGATATAATCACCAGGAGAGATATCAAGTCGCCCATTTTTAATTGGAGTTTTTGGCCGGTTCGTATATCGGAATAACATCTTGCTTCCATAGCCATTGAAATTCTGCCGGCATTGTAGAAAGTTCTCTCTAAAAGAGGAATTGAAAACTTAACCATCCGGTAGACCGGATTTTTCCTGTTTTCAATACTTCTTGCTTTTTGAGCACATGCAGTTTCCCTCGCTTGCTCCAGAATGACAGGTATAAAACGCATCATAAGACCTGCCATTGTTGAAACTTTGCCTCCTGAATTAAACGGGAAAGGTTTTAATATCCAATCAATAGCAGCCTTGACTTCTGCAGTCCTGGTTGTAGAAGTAAATAATAGACCAAGTAGAATCATAAGAATAATCCGCAGACAAACAAGTGACCCTTCTATCAATCCGTCATATGTTAAGCCCATACCAAAAATATTAATAAAAACTGCTCCACCCCGAGAAAATGCCCGTATTGCAAAAACAAACGTCAGGAAAAATATGAAGATAGAAAGATTTCTTGCAACTTGCCAAAGGCTTATTCCGACCATTACCAGCCCGTAAACAACAAGCAGAAAAAGCAGTAAAACACCGGGCAGGGAAGCTTTAAGACTGGATAGACCTATAATGACAATAAACAATAATTTAAATCTGGCGTCAATTTTATGAACAGGGGATATTCCTGAACGGTAACTAAAAGGAGTCAACTCAGCCATGATATCATTCCAAGCCCCATTCGGGAAAAATATGGCTCTTTTATTCCAAACAGTTCTGTATCCTGAATAATTTGTTCCGGAGAGCCTGCTCTTGCAATTTTGCCGTCTTTCATTATTATCAGACGATCTGCATGGGCAATCACCTTTTCAAGATCATGGGTTGTAATAATGATTGTCCGGCCGCTTTTATGCAGTTCAATTATCTGTTTCAGCACCTGATGTGTCCCTATATAGTCAAGATTTGAAAAAGGCTCATCAAAAGCGAGTACTTCGGGATTCATGGCAAGAACACCTGCTATAGCAAGCCTCCTCTTTTCTCCTCCTGAAAGCAGGTGAGACCTTGCATCAACCAAACAGGTAAGCCCTGTAATTCTTAAAGCCTCTGAGATTCTTTGATCAATTTCTTTTCTGTCCAGACAAAGATTTTCAGGGCCAAAAGCTATATCCTCACGCACTGTTTCGCCTATTATCTGGGTATCGGAATCCTGAAACACCATGCCAACAATACGCCTTGCTCTTACAGGATCTTTAGATACGCTGACACCATCAACCAGCACAAGACCTCCTGTCGGAAAAAGGAGCCCGTTTAAATGTCTTAGAAGAGTTGTTTTCCCTGAACCGTTAGGGCCTGCAATAACTATAAACTCACCTTTTTTTATCGAAAAATCAATGTTATCAAGTACCAGGGTACCATCTGAAAACATGTGGCTCAATTTTTTGATTTCAATAATATTCATTACCGGCCATTCCCGATTAACGGCCTTACAGATCTAGCTATAAATGCTGCGGCAACAATTTTTAAAACATCGCCGGGAATGAAAGGGATCATTCCGGCAGCAACAGCCTTATTTAACTCCATTCCCGTAATGATCTTGAGCCATGAAACCCCGAATGCATAAATCAGAGCCGATCCGCAAATCATAGCAACTACATCCATCAAAATATTTGTTTCTCTTTTTTCACTAATCAGGCCGGTAATATAAACTGCCGGGAGAAAACCAAGAAGGTAGCCACCCGTCGGTCCGAAGAACCGCCCTATTCCGCCGGCACCGCCTGCAAAAACAGGAAGCCCGAATGCTCCTGCAAGAAGATATATACCAACGCTTACAGTTCCCCACTTTCTTCCAAGTAACAGTCCTGCAAGTAGAATAAAAAGACTTTGAAGAACAATCGGAACAGGACCTATGGGTATTGATAGAAATGCTCCGACTGCTGTCAGAGCAGCAAGAAGTGAAGCATATACCATCATCTGAAGATCTGAATTCTTATTCATATACTCTTATTTTCAATTTCATCAATGTTTGCCGTCTGTGTGAAAACAATCTCCAAACAGAACAGTTTTTATGCAACCGTCGGGCTGTTTTAAAAGAAGAGAGCCGTTGTCATCTATATCAATTGCTGTTCCATGATATTCTCCGGACATCGTAACGATTTTTACCTCTCTGTTTAAAGTTACCGTATTTTTCTTCCATTGAAGCATAACATCATCATAATTACCTTTTTTAACTTTTTTTTCGAATAAATTCAAAAAGCTGCCCAATATATCTTTTCTCGACACTTCTCTTCCAATAAGCCGCTTCAGGGAAGTTGACATCGGCTCTTCCGGAACAGGATCATTATTTACGTTAATGCCGATGCCAATATTTATAAATGAAACCAAATCCGCTTCTGCCTCCAGTTCCGAAAGCAGCCCAGACAGTTTTTTACCGCCAACCAGTATATCGTTAGGCCATTTCACCATGGCTTCTATTCCGAAAAGATCCCGCAACGTTTTCACAAGAACAAAAGAAGCCATAAAATTTACTCTTGAGCTCATTATCAGGGGAATGTCAGGCCTCGTCAAAACAGTATAATAGAGCCCGCCCTCATCAGACAGCCAGTTTCTTTTTAAACGCCCGCGCCCCATTGTCTGCCTCCCGGCAATGATCACCGTAAATGAGGGGCACCCTTTGCGGGCAAGGTCCCTTGCTATGTCCATTGTCGAAGCAACTTCATCATAATAATGTATATGTTTCTCCCTTTCCGGTAACTCCCAAGGATAAGGAACATCCGGAGAGCTAACAAGCTGATATCCGTTTGAGGTTGATCTGATATCATAACCAGCCTCCAAAAGTTTATGGACGTGCTTCCATACGGATACCCTCGAAATACCAAGAATAGAGCTTAATGTCTCACCGGAAACTATCCCGCTTTCAGCCCTGAGAATCTTTAATATCTGTCCCTTCATTTTGTCCTCTTGGGGTATCTAATCTAAATAATTAATATAATTGCCAGGAGCCAATTTCAAAAGTCGTAATTCCCGTGCAAACGGGAATCCAATAAATTTTGCAACATATTGAAAAAACTGGATAGCGCTGTTGCTTCACTACGTGCCCCGCTTTCGTGGGAATTACAAATTCTTTTCTTTTTAAGGCTTTTGCAATTGGCTAACCAGATAAAAGATCGGTATGATTTTTCGTTAGCCATTTATTATAATATGGTTAACGAAATGGCTAAAAAAAGTCAATTACTATTATTCTTCTGTTCTGTTTTCTATAAGAGTCGAAATGATTTGAGGAATATACTCATCCGACCTGCTTGCCAAAAACCTGCAGGCACCCGCGCCTTTATGACCTCCCCCGCCATATTTTGAAAGCATTTTTCCAATATTTACTCTGCATGTTTGGTTAAAGATATTATGCCCTGCGCTTAAAGATATTATTTGCCGGTCAGAATCATCATATCGTATTCTTACGCTTACAATCGCTTCTGAAAAAAGCGAATAAACCAGGAAACGGTTTCCTTCGGGTGCCTTATCGTATGAACGCAGATCGGTTATTGATACATGTTTCCTCAAAACTGTGTTTTCTATCAATACTGATTTATAAACTCTGTTCTCTTCAACAACAGCCCTGCATCTTTCTTTAATTTCCAAATCATTTATTACGCCTGTTATATCATGCTTCATCAAAAGACCAACGAGCCGGTTCCAGTAAGTCTCTTCTGTAATACCTCGGTTTGAGACAGTCATTGAAAGGAGAATATATGGATATGCTTCGGGATGGAGCACTTCATCCATTGATAAACATGCAGAATCTATTTTATCTGTTTCTTTAACAAGCTGCGTGTAATCTTTTATAATTTTTCCTTCGTAATAAGAAAAAACAACACCTGCTGCAGAAGGTGCTATTTTAAAATATCCTGAAAAGATACTATCAATTCTGTTTGAATCATGGTGGTCAAACCAGATTGAGCATCTATCATCAAAAGGGAGATTTGCCATTATATCCCCCTTTTTTATTTCGATCAGCCTGTTCTGTATCTCGTGCGGCTCAACCCACTTTATGGGCTCAGTTATCTTTTCTGCTTCGGATATCAGAACAGCACAGACAATACCGTCGAAATCTGGTCTTGTTACAATCCTCATACTTACCTCCAATCAAAGCACTAGAAGCTACCCCATTTCTTGCATATAATGCATATTTTTTGTTTCCGGTTCTAAAGAGATATTCTGATTTATAGATTATAGAGGTTTTTTTGAGCAAGAAAAAGAAATAAATAAAGCCGGTTACCATTCAAGGCAACCGGCTTAAATTTTGAACTAAATTATCAATTATTTCATCTCGTTGATTTTTTCAGTCAATAGAGGGACAAACTCGAGCAGATCCTCAACAACCCCGATGTCAGCAACCTGAAAAATAGGAGCTTTCGGATTCTTGTTTACGGCAACCATAAAAGGCGAACCCTTGATTCCGCCAAGATGCTGAAACGAACCGCTGATACCAAGGGCCATGTATACTTTTGGCTTGACGGTCTGACCTGAAGTCCCTACCTGGCGCGATTTTTCAAGCCACTTGGCATCAACTATAGGCCTCGAACATGACACGTCACCACCAACTGCTTTCGCGAGTTCCTTGATGATATCGATATTTTCCTGCTCGCCAACACCTCGTCCGACAGAAACAAGAATTTCGGATTTTGTAATATCGACATCGCCAACTTCGGCCTGCACAACCTCAATATATCGACGTGCACCGCCTGGCATGCCTCCGGTTATGGCATCAGCAGTTTTATCAGCCACTGCTCCATCCGCAGTACCTGCTTCAACCGCACGGAAAGCGCCCGGACGAATTGTAATCACAGCTCCACCGGAAATATCGCAAATGACATGCGTGCTGACCTGGCCACTGTATTCCTGGCGAACAGCTTTAAGTTTTTCACCTTCGATACCATCAAAATCAACCGCATCCGGAACATATGCCCCTTCCAGTTTAATGGAAAGTCCGGGACCAATATCCATTCCAAAAGGATCGAGTGCAAAAAGAATTACGCTTCCTTTAGGAATAACACGTGTAAGCAGACCGCGGATCACTTCCGAATTAGGGTATGAAAGCGCATCATTATCAATTTTCCAAACCTCTTTGAAAGAAGAGATCAGGCTGTTGCATATCGCATCTGTTTTACTACCCACAACAATAGCTGTCAGAGAAGCTGCAGTATCAATCTTTCCAGCTGCCGCAACCATTTCAAGGGCTGTATCATCTATAACCCCGTCCTTATGTGATATATATGCAAAAATATGAAGGGCCATTATTTAATACCTCCTTTTGATTTTAATAGTTCGATCAGTTTTTCAACTTTTTCTTCTATACTTCCCTCAAGGAGTTCGGCACCTTTTCCGAGCGCAGGCACAAAATAATCAACTCGAGAGACTTTAGCTGAAGTTTTTCCCACTGAACC
The DNA here is from genome assembly GCA_046485065.1 of Desulfobacterales bacterium. Taxonomy (GTDB): domain Bacteria; phylum Desulfobacterota; class Desulfobacteria; order Desulfobacterales; family RPRI01; genus RPRI01. The sequence continues at coordinate 29,814 of JAWOHP010000084.1, forward strand.
GGCATCCAATCCCAGGTCGGATGAACCATGAACAGGAATCTCAACGGAGGCAACTTTCCTGATTCCCCTTATGCCGACATAACGCGGTTCATTTATGCCGGTCTGAATGGAAAGAACGCACGGAAGATCTATTTCATTAATCTCCTGGTTTCCGCCGGCAATTTCCCGACCTATCTTTATTTTTTTATCATCAATAAGCTCTATGCGATTTACAAGTGAAGCATACGGCCAATCAAGCATTGCGGCAAGCATGCCTCCTATCTGACCGGCTCCATCATCCGCCTGAGCGCCGGTGAAAACGAGATCATAATTGCCTTTTGCAATTTCTGCTTTCAAAATCGCAGCAATCCCTTTTCCATCTGAACCTGTAAAAGAATCATCAGACATCAGTATTCCTTTATCAGCACCCATAGCCATCTCTCTTCTCAGTACTTCTTCAGAGTCAGCATCACCCACAGAAACAACGGTAACGCTCCCCCCAACTTTGTCTCTAATCTGAATAGCTTCTTCAACAGCATAATTATCCCACTCATTAACCGAATAGACGAGATCGCCCCTTTCAATATCTGAACCGGAGCTGTTTACGCTGATTTCGTTTTCAGCAGTATCGGGGACTCTTTTGACACAAACCAGAATTTCCATTTTACCCTCCAAAAGTCAGTTTATTTGAACATAGTTGCAGGCATACATGTTCATACAGAACCTGCATTATTTATTTATATTCGATATGAGCCTCGATCAGTTCTGTAAGATCGATTGCCTCCATTTTTCCTTCCATTCCACTAACCTTGATAGCATCCTCAATATTAACCAGGCAGAATGGACAAGCCGTAACAATAACATTTGCCCCTGCCTTCTTTGCCATTTCCACTCTTACTACTCCCATTCTCTGTTCTTCTTCGGGTTCATAAAAAAGCATCAACCCTCCGCCGCCGCAGCAGAATGAGCGGTCTCTGCATTTTTCCATATCGACCCTCTTGATACCGGGAATAGAATCAATGGCCGCTCTGGGATCTTCATAAACATCATTATGCCTTCCAAGATAGCACGGATCATGATAGGTAAATATTTTACTTAAATCTTCAATGCCTTTTAACTTAATCTTACCGGATTTAACACATTTAACTATTGTCTGGCTGATATGCTCAACCGGAGGAAGTCCGCTGTAATCATTTTTTAACGCATTAAATGCATGGGGGTCAGAAGTCACTATGTTTTTTACTCCTGAATTGACAATTTCCTCGGTGTTATTGGACTTCAAATCCTGGAAAAGCATTTCTTCCCCGAAGCGCCGGACTTCATTTCCGCTGTCTTTTTCAAGAGAACCCAGTATCCCGAAATTGATACCTGCAGCTGACAATATCCTTGCGGTCGCACGTCCGATGTTTTGCATCCTGTCATCAAAGGATGTGATACTGTCGACAAAATAGAGAATTTCTGCCTCATCACCTTTTTCCAGAATCTTTACATTACATCCCTCCGGCAAACCCTTGGTCCAGTCCGCGCGTTTTTTTTCCATCTTTCCCCATGGATTGCCTCGTTTTTCAAGAGCGCTTAATGGCTTTTGAAGAGATTGCGGTACCATGCCTTCATCAACCATGCCTCGCCTTAAATCGACTATCTTATCTATATACTCGATCATTATCGGGCATTCCTGCTCGCAGGCGCCACAGGTTGTACAAGACCAGATCTCATCCTCGTTGAAAACGTTTCCTATAAGAATCTCGTCCACTTTCTCTTCACTTCCGAAAAGAGGATATTTCTTGAAAGAATGATCCCGTCCCTTAATGGAAATAAATCTTGGTGAAAGAGGGCGTCCCACTGTATTTGCAGGGCACTGGTCAGAACATCTGCCACAATCGGCACATGAGTAAAAATCAAGAATGTGCTTCCAGGTAAAATCCTCCAGTTTTTTAACACCGAAAGAAGCAATTTCATCAAGTTTACTTTCGTCAACACCATATTTGACAGGCTTTATGTTTCCTTTGTTAAGGCGCATAAAGAAGACGTTAAAAATTGAAGTAATAACATGGAAGTGTTTTCCCATTGGCAGAAAACAAAGAAAAAAGAAAAAAGTAAGATCATGTATAAAATAAGAGCCCAAATGTATTGTTTGCAGGCTTTCAGAAGAAGCGCCAAGGAACATGTTTT